>NZ_JBFUAY010000052.1:0-37349 GCF_056406015.1 Rhizobium sp. P1_E1
GAGAGCTGCAACCGCGTGCGCCTCACCTGCACCGGCACGCTCTACATGTGCCTCGGCCAGAACGACGCCGCCGATCTCCGCGCGGCACTCCGCGCCACTGAAGACGATGCCCTCCTCCACGCCGCCATCGACGAGGCCATCACCCGCAAACCCAAAGGCCACGACTTCATCATCGACCGCACCCATAACCGCCCTGCGGTGGCGCGGCATATGAGTGTCACCGGTGGGTGAGGCGCGGTCCCGCAAAGCGGGAGCGATCGATCCAGTGAATCGATCGCAGCGCCGAACGCCCTGAGCCCCGCGAAGGGCCGGGATACGGTACGGCAAGCTCCCCTAACCATAGCCGCCGCACCAAGACCCAAAAGAGGACGCGCGTCGGTGCCACATCCCCCTTCTCCCGAGCGGGGAGAAGAGACGTGCGGCGCCGATGAACAACCCATCACCCAGGCTTACGCGCACAAATCGCAAACCGCTCCTGCACCATGCGCTCGAGCCCGCGCAGGAACGGCATCTTGCGGGCCTGAGCCCAATGGATATCCCCAAGCTTGCGGTCGACGACGATGTCTGTAAATCCGGCTTGGCGCAGAAGATCGACGACCGCTTCGGCCGGCATCTGGCTGGAGAAATGCACGCGTGAGCGGATCTTCTGGTGCCGCGCCATCATCTCCGGCGTCATGTGGCTCGCCGCCGGCTTGCCGGTCACCTTCGTCCAGAGCTTCTGCAGGCCCTTGACCCAGGTTTCCCTACCCATATTGCCGTCGAGGATCAGCACCTTGCCGCCCGGCTTCAGTACCGCGAACCATTCCTTGAAGGCAGAAGCCGGGTCCACCAGCGTCCAGACGAGATGCCGGTTGGTGATGACGTCGTAGCTTCCCCGTGGTTCCATCGTGTTTTCGGCGTCGCCGGACACGAAGCGGATATCGGTGCCGCGTTTCTTCGCCTTGGCGCGCGCCTGCGCCAGCATTGCATCCGACCAGTCGAGGCCGGTGACTGCAAAGCCGGCACCATGCATCAGATGCGAGATGACGGCGGTGCCGCAGGCAAGATCGAGTGCCGCGCGACCTTGGCCCTCACCCAGATGCTTTCTGATCAGCCGCTGCCAGCCTTTCCGCTCCGCTTCCGAAAAGATTTCATGGCCGACGCTCTGATCGAAGGTCGCCGCCCGTTCCGACCAGAAGTCGCGGATTTCATCGCGGATGGAGTAGTTCGTGTTCATGGAATTCATCTGAGGCACCCCGGCATCGGATCAGTTTGGAAACGCTCTAAAACATATAACTTGATTCATAAAGTCATATTTCTTATGCCTGCGGACATTATTCAGACCTCGGGGGAATTTCCAGATGAATTTCGTGAAAATACTCGCAGTCTCCGCGGCTGCGGTTGCGAGCCTGATGCCGCTTTCGGCATGGGCGCAATCCTTCACCGTCAAGGATGTCGCGGGCCGCGAAGTGACCTTCGACAAGCCGGTCGAACGTGTGATCCTTGGGGAAGGCCGCATGCTCTACGCCGTCGCACCGATCGAGAAGGAAGATCCCTTCGCCAAGATCGTCGGCTGGCGCAACGATCTCTGGACCACCGACAAGGACGGCTTCAACGCCTATGTCGAGAAATTTCCGAAGGGCAAGGACCTGCCCTTCCTCGGTAACCTGACCGATGGCACGCTGCAGACCGAGACGGTCGTCAAGCTTCATCCCGATGTGCTGCTGCTGCCGATCGGCAACAAGGCGGCCGCTGACGAGGTGAAGCTCGAAGACATGCTGAACGGCATCGGCGTGAAGATCGTCTACATCGATTTCCGCGAGCATATCCTCGCCAACACCGAGCCGAGCCTGAAGATCCTCGGCCAGATCTTCGGCCATGAGGATCGCGCCGAAGCCGTCGCCAGCTTCTGGAAAGAGCAGATGGCCCGCGTCACCGACAAGCTGAAGGCCGCCAATCCGCCGAAGCCAAATGTCTTCATGTATCGCGCCGCAGGCCTGGTCGAATGCTGCGGCACCTTCGGTCCCGACAATTTCGGCCTGATGGTCGATTGGGCCGGCGGCCACAATCTCGGCTCCGATTTCCTGCCGGGCTATACCGGCTCGATCAATGCCGAGCAGGTCGTCGCCTCCAATCCTGACGTCATCGTCGTCACCGGCTCCAACTGGAGCCAGACCAAGAATGCCAAGGATTATGTGAATGTCGGTCCCAATGCTGCCGCCACCTTCGACGACAGCCGCAAAGCGCTGAACATGCTGATGGAAAACCCTTCCTTCACCGGCTCCAGGGCGGTTGCCGGCGGCAATGTCCATGCGATCTGGCATCAGTTCTATACCAGCCCCTACCAGTTCGTCGCCGTCCAGCAGCTGGCCAAGTGGTTCCATCCGAACCTCTTTGCCGATCTCGATCCCGACGCCACCTTCAAGGAATTCCACGAAAAATTCCTGCCGGTCGCTTACCAGCCGGGTTACTGGGTCGACACCAAGGCGGGTCAGTAATCCGATATGGCCGAGATCGCCGCCATATCGATTGATGCCGAAGCCGGGAGGGAGCGCTACCGCGCCCTCGCCCGGCGCAAGCTTCTAATCCTTGCCGCCATGACGGCAGCGCTCTGCCTGTCCTTTGCGGTCGATCTCGCCTGGGGCCCGGCCCGCTATAGTCTCAATGAAGTCGTCGCTGCCCTTCTCGACCCCTCCTCGGTTTCGGATCAGGTGCGCGCCGTCGTCTGGGGCATCCGCATGCCGGTTGCCGTGATGGCGATCGTCGTCGGTGCATCGCTCTCCGTCGCCGGTGCGCAGATGCAGACGATCCTCGCCAATCCGCTCGCCAGCCCCTTCACGCTCGGCATTTCGGCAGCAGCAAGTTTCGGTGCCGCACTTGCCATCGTCACCAGCGTTCCGCTTCTGCCTGTAGCGGCCGGGCTGCTGGTGCCGGTCAATGCCTTCATCATGGCGCTGATCGCCACACTCTTCATCCATTTCATCTCGCAAGCCCGGGGCGTCTCGGTGCAGACGGTGGTGCTGCTCGGCATCGCGCTGGTCTTCACCTTCAATGCGGCTCTCGCCTTCCTGCAATATCTGGCCTCCGAACAGGCGCTGTCGGCCGTCGTCTTCTGGACGATGGGCAGCCTCACCAAGGCCACCTGGCCGAAGATCTGGGTGACGCTTGCCGTCCTGTTGGCAGCACTTCCGCTCTTTGCCCGCAACGCCTGGGCGCTGACCGCCATCCGCCTCGGCGAGGACAAGGCTGCAAGCTTCGGCGTCAATGTCCGCCGCATCCGGCTCGAAACCATGCTTGTGGTCTCGCTGCTTGCCGCTGTGCCTGTGAGCTTCGTCGGGACGATCGGCTTCGTCGGCCTCGTCGGGCCGCATATCGCGCGCATGATCCTCGGCGAGGATCAGCGCTTCTTCCTGCCGGGATCGATCTTGTCGGGCGCGCTGCTGCTCTCGCTGACCTCGATCGTCTCGAAGTCGATCATACCAGGCGTCGTCTTCCCGATCGGCATCATCACCGCGCTGGTTGGCGTACCCTTCTTCTTCTCGCTCATCCTCTCGAACAGGAGCCGGTCGTGGTAGCACTACAGTTGCAGTCAGTCGGCGCCTATCACGGCCGTAAGCTTTTCGTCGAAGACGTGACCACGCCGATGATGAAGTCGGGTGAGGTCGTGGCGGTGATCGGCCCGAACGCCGCCGGCAAGTCGACGCTTTTCAAGCGCATCACCGGCCTGCTCAAAGGGCCTGGCCGTGTCGTCGTCGAAGGCTCTAAGACAAAAAACGCCATCAGCTACATGCCGCAGGATACCTCGGCAAACGCGGTGCTGACGGTCTACGAATCCATCCTGCTTGCCCGCAAGCAGGGCCAGTCCTGGGCTGTCAGCGACAGCGACCTGCGCTTCATCGACGAGATCATGAAGGCGCTTGATATCACCGCCATCGCCTTCCGCGATCTCGGCGCGCTTTCCGGCGGCCAGCGCCAGCTGGTCTCGATCGCCCAGGCCCTGGTCCGCGAGCCTGAGATCATGCTGATGGACGAACCAACAAGCGCGCTCGACCTTCACCGCCAGGTCGAAGTCCTCGACTTCATGCGCCGCCAGGCCCGCGCCAAGGGCATGATCGTCCTGATCGCCATTCACGACCTCAACCAGGCCCTTCGCTTCGCCGACAAGGTCCTGGTCATCGCCAACGGCCGCATGCACGCCTGCGGCACCCCCCGCGACGTCGTCACCGCCGAAATGCTGCGGGAGATCTACAGGGTCGAGGCCCGGGTGGAGAAATGCTCGATGGACCACGATCATGTGATCGTGGATGGGACAGCGCATTGAGGCTGCCAAAATAAGTCTGCCTCATCAGTTGATCAATCGCTGCGCGGTAAACTTGTCCGTAACAAGCATGTCGATGACCCCCACGCGGAGCGCCCCTGCGATAGCGTCAGTCTTTTTGGACCCGCCGGCAAGAGCAATGACCCGGTCCACCCGTTCGAGATCCTCGAGTGGAAGCCCTATGACCCGGTCGTCCAGGGGTGTCTTGACCGGCTTGCCGTTTTTATCGAAGAAACGAAGTGAGATATCGCCGACGGCTCCCGCTTCCGCGAGATCAGAGAGTTCGCGAGACGAAAAGATGTTGCCGGACCGTGCGAGAAGTTCGGACGGTTCGACTGCTCCGATTCCGACAATCGCAAGCGTTATGCTGCCGAACAAGTCCATCGTCTCCCGAACGTATGGATCGGCCTGCATAAGAAATTTTGCCTCTCTGGACGTCGTAACGCCCTGCACAGCGAGCAGTTTTGGCTCAGCGCCGGTCAGGCGAGCAAGCCGCGTGGTAAGCTGCGTCGCATGCGTCTGGACTGAAGGATCGCCCATGCCTCCAAGGGTTTGGACGACGTATTTCGCCTGAGCGCTCTTCAGCGGATGAATGTTCTCGACCATCTTGGAGATGGTCTGGCTCCAACTCGAAACGCCGATGATCTCCCCTGGCGCAAGCGTCACCTCCAAGAGATGAGCCGCTGCCTCTCCGATACGGGCCATGATGGCTCCATCCCGATCTTCCGTGCACTCCACGACGATCGCCTCCGGCAGATCATATTTCTCGCGAAGCGCGCCCTCGAGCTCGCTGTAGGTGCCAACGGGGGGCGTCACGCTGGTTCGGACAATATCTTCAGCCTCTGCACGCTTGAGCATGCGCGACACCGTCGCCTGCGACAGGCGAAGGTGCTCTGCGATCTCCGCCTGTCGCCGTCCCTCCAAATGGTACATCTGGGCGACCCTTGAGATGAGGCGGAGTTCATTGAGGCGAGTCATCGCTAATCCTAGGGTGAATTTTTATTCATCATTAGCCGTTGTTTCGCGGGACGTCGAGCGGGCAAGTGCATCACTCCATGTATTCAGAAGCACCGCTCGATCCACGGGTTCCGGGTCAATGATATGCGAGCTCCGGGGCAGCTCTGCGATAACATGAGGATCGCTCCACAAGCCAAGTGAGAGACCCGCGAGATATGCGGCTCCCAAAGCCGACGCCTCGGGTGCTTCGCATTGGATCACGGGATGTTCGATGAGGTTCGAGACACACTGCATCAGGAACCGGTTCTGGCTCGGTCCGCCGTCTACATAGAGCGCCCCGAGCTCGCCGCCGCTTTCTGCACGCATGGCGGCGATCACGTCGTGCACCTGGAAGGCGATCGAGTCGGTTACCGACCGCGCCATTTGCGCACGTGTCGTATTGAAGTTGATCTGGGAGAACAGGGCACGGGCGTCCGAGTTCCAATAGGGTGCGCCCAGTCCCACGAATGCTGGCACGAAGCCCGGTCCGCCCGGTTCGGCGCTCGCCGCAAGTTCGACAAGGGCCGCCACGTCTGAAAGGCCGAGAATGCCTGCCATCCAGGGGAGACTGGCGGCGCAAACGAGAATATTGCCTTCGAAAGCGAAAGTCGGCTTTCCCCCGAGACGCCATGCGACGGTCGTTGTGACGCCGTTGCGTGGGGGAATAAATCGCGGAAGCGTCGTCATGATAGAAGAGCCGGTTCCAAAGGTTACCTTGCCATCACCCGGCTTGAATGCGCCATGGCCGAACAGCGCAGCATGGCTGTCTCCGATCGCGGCCATTATCGGAGTTCCATCCGGCACGCCTGGCAACCCTTGCGTCCTGCCGAAGTCGGCAGAGCTGTCGAGTACTTCAGGGAGGAGCGCGATATCCACGCCGAAAATCTCGCCAAGTTCCTTGCTCCATCTCTGCTCCTGGAGATCGAACAACTGGCTCCTGGCGGCATTGGAAGCATCGCAGACATGCCGGCGCCCACCCGTCAGGCAGTGGACGAGCCAACTGTCGACCGTTCCCAGCCGCACCGATCGCCCGGCCGGCATACGGTCGAGCAGCCATCGGAATTTCGAACCCGGGAACATCGGATCCAGTGGCAGGCCTGTGAGCGCCTGCACACGGTCAAGGTGGCCTTCGACAATGAGACGTTCGCAATCCTGTGCCGTTCGACGGCACTGCCAGCTTACCACCGGTCCAAGTGCTTCTCCCGTTTCGGCGTCCCAGGCCGTGACTGATTCGCGCTGATTGGAAATCGCCACGGCCTCGACAATGACGTCGGGGGCGGCCTTCAGGCAGGCGTCGATCGCCTCGCAGACGGATGCGTAGAGCCGCCGTGGGTCTTGTTCGACCCAGCCTGGTTTCGGATAGGCGATGCCGACTGGAGCCGAACCTCTGCCAACAATTTCTCCCTTTTCGGAAACGAGAACTGCCTTTGAATTGGTGGTGCCCTGGTCAATTGCCAGAATTGCCCGCATTCTATCCTCCCCAGATCAGACGGCAGCCGGGACGACAAAAGGCATCCGGGCTGATCATGTGATCCCAGTTACTTGCGCCTGATCAGCGACTGCGCCGCGTCGGCGATTGCGAACGGCGCCATCCCGAATTCGTCGAGCAGGAACTCTGCCGAACCGGTCGGAGCGTAGACGCCGGGAACTCCGAGACGTTTCATCGGGACTGGAGCATTGTCGACCACCACTTCGGCGACCGCGGAACCGAGCCCGCCAAAGATCGAATGCTCTTCGGCTGTGACGATCGCTCCGGTTTCCTTCGCCGCCGCGATGATGGCGTCCTCGTCGATCGGACGAACCGTTGCAAGGTTGAGCACTCTGGCGTTGATACCGCGTTCTGCGAGGATCTCGGCAGCCTTTAGGATTCGATGAGTCAAAGTGCCGTTTGCGATAAGGGTGACGTCAAAACCCTGGCGAAGGAGGTTTGCCTTGCCAAGTTCGAACTTGTGACCCTCCGGAAGGAGATCAGGCACACCCACGCGAGACAGGCGCAGGAAACAGGGGCCTTTGTAGGCCGCGGCCCACTCAACCGCAGCAGCTGTTTCGATGCGGTCACAAGGCGCAATGACCGGGAGATTAGGCAGAACCCGCGTCCAGGCGAAGTCCTCGATCGAGTGATGGGTCGGGCCGAGTTCGCCATACGCCATTCCAGAAGAAATGCCGACCAGCTTGACGTTGGCATTCGAATACGAAATATCGGCCTTGATCTGCTCCAGCGACCGTCCCGTTAGAAACGGAGCGGCGGCGCACACGAACGGAAGGCGTCCGCCATTGGCGAGGCCTGCTCCAACCCCCACCATGTTCTGCTCGGCGATACCGACATTGACGAGGCGCTCTGCAAACTTCGCCTTGAAGCCGCCGAGTTTGGAGGAACCCACGGAGTCGTTGCAGACGGCAACGATTGTTTCGTTTTCGGCTGCCAGCCGCTCAAGCGTAGTGGCGAATGCGTCGCGGCAATCGTAGAGCTTGGGTGCGTTTATTGGCGCGTTCATTACAGTGCCTCCGACAATTCTGCCAATGCGATTTCGTATTGTTCCTTGCTCGGTACCTTGTGGTGCCAGTCGACTCGGTCTTGCATGAACGAGATTCCATGCCCCTTGTTGGTGTGGGCGACGATGCAATGCGGCCTCGATGCCCGTTGTTCGAGGGCTGAAACGACTTCGCTCATATTGTTCCCATTGATCTCGGTGACTTCCCAATCGAAAGCTTCAAGCTTCGGACGAAGCGGGGCGAGATCGTTGGTTTCCGCCAGGGCCGCGCCCTGCTGGAACCTGTTGTGGTCGATGACCAGCGTCAAGTTATCGAGCTTGAACTGCGCGGCCGCCATGATCGCTTCCCAGTTGGAGCCCTCCTGCATCTCACCGTCGCCGGTGACGACGTAAGTGTGATATTTTGCGCCCGAGAGCTTGGCGGCTTTTGCCATTCCTATTGCAACTGGAAGACCGTGGCCGAGCGGCCCGGTATTCGTTTCGACGCCAGGGACCTTGTTGCAATTTGGATGCCCGTTCAGCCTCGAATGCGGCTGCAAAAAGGTGGAAATCTCTTCCTCCGGGATGAAGCCACGTTTTGCGAGCGTCACATACAGAGCGCATGCAGTATGTCCCTTCGAAAGAACGAACCTGTCGCGGTCGGGGTGCTTCGGCTGATCGGGCCAAACATTCAGCACACGAAAATAGAGGGCAGTCAAAATGTCGATAACCGACATCTCCCCGCCAATATGGCCGGCGCCCGCTTCAAAGACCGCCTGGAGATCGCGCAATCGGATCTCGCGAGCGACCCGCTCGAGTTCTGTCGTATTCATGGATTCCTCTCATGCATAAATATTCAGTTATCAATATTTTTGCACAAGACACCGATTAGTCAAGCCCCTTAAGCGGTGCACCGGCAGTTGCAAGCCCAGAAAATCCTATTGACAGCCGAAAGGCAACTTGTTAATGAATTTTCCAGCATCGGTGAATATTTATTCTTCGAACGAATTAGCGATCAGCCTACGCATAGGGAGGAACAATGGTGGCGCTTGATATCAATGAACACAGGCTTTCGTCCGGCGCCTGGTTGAGCAAGCTCAAGGGCGCCACCGGCCCACTCGTGGGGCTGCTCGCGCTTTGCGTCTTTCTGAGCGTCAGCACCGACACGTTTCTGTCGGTTCGGAACGGCCTCAACATCCTCGATCAGATCACGGTTCTCGGCATCATGGCCGTCGGAATGACCTTTGTCATTCTGATCGGCGGCATCGATCTCTCCGTCGGCTCGGCACTGGCTCTTGCGATGATGGTCATGGGCTGGACTGCGAATGTCGCCGGCCTACCGCTGCCGGTCGGGATCGCTTTTGCTCTGGTCGCATCGGGCGTTTCGGGGCTGATCGTCGGACTACTGGTGACGCAGTTCAGGGTTCCAGCGTTTATTGCCACTCTTGCAATGATGTCCGCGGCTCGCGGCGTCGCAAATATGATCACGGACGGCCAGCAGATCGTGGGATTCCCCGACTGGTTCATGATGCTGGCAATCGATCGCCATTTCGGCGTGTTGACCGCCACTGTGTTTCTCATGCTGGCGGTTGTTCTTGCGGCGTGGCTTTTCCTGCACTTCCGGTCCGAAGGTCGCATGCTCTACGCGGTGGGAGGAAATCCGGAAGTCGCTCGGCTGGCGGGTATCAACGTCCCGCTCGTGACGATTGGCGTCTACGTCGCAAGTTCAGTCCTTGCGGGGCTCGCAGGCATCGTACTCGCCGCCAGGCTGGACTCCGTCCAGCCGTCCAGTGGTCTGGGCTATGAGTTGGACACCATCGCTGCGGTCGTCATCGGCGGGACTTCACTCTCGGGGGGCGCGGGCGGTATCGGAGGAACACTTATCGGTGTTCTTATCATCGGCGTCCTTCGCAACGGGCTCAATCTTCTCAACGTCTCGCCCTTCCTGCAGCAAGTGATCATCGGCATCGTCATCGTGCTCGCGGTCGGCGCGGAGACTATTCGTCGGCGTCGCGCCTGACGAACGGGGTCCGCCGCGTCGGCGGGCCTGGAATTCCGCTCCAAGGGTTTGGGGCGGATCAATACCCCGAGGGGGAGGACATACCCGAGGGTTCCATCAAACAACGGAGGAAATACAATGAAAATAGCGCGCACCATGCTCGCGTCTGCTGCACTGCTCGGCCTCATGCTCGGCCCCGTACACGCGGCGGAACTGAAGAAGCTCGGCTTGGCCGTTGCCAACCTTCAGGCAAACTTCTTCAACCAGATCAAGCAATCGGTCGAAGCCGAAGCCAAGAAGCGCGGCATCGAAGTCATCACGGTCGACGCAAAAGGCGACGGGCCGACACAGGTCAATCAGATTCAGGACCTCCTGACCCAGAAAATCGACGCGCTGATCTACATTCCGGCAGGTGCGGCCGCTGCGACCGTTCCGGTCAAGCTCGCGAAGAACGCTGGTATTCCGGTCGTGAACGTTGACCGCAACGCCGAGGGAGCACCCGGCGATACATTCCTTGCAACGGATTCCGTCGCGTCTGCCAAGGCCGTGTGCGACTACATCCTGAAGGAAGCCGGCGGCAAGGGGAAGATGGTCATCATCCACGGCCAGAAGGGCACGACGCCGGAAGTCGATCGTTCGAAGGGCTGCGCTGAATCTCTCAAGGCATATCCTGATGTCAAGGTTGTCGCCGAGCAGTTCTCGAACATCTGGAGCCAGGACGAAGGATTCCAGATCATGCAGAATATGCTGCAGGCAAATCCGGACGTTTCGATCGTGTTCGCCCAGGCCGACGGCCTCGCCCTTGGCGCCGCACAGGCGATCAAGGTCGCCAATCCTTCCCAGAAGATCGTGGTTGGCGGCTTCGATGGTGACACCGCAGCTCTCGAAGCGCTCAGCAAAGGCGTCTTCAACGTAACTGCGACCCAGCAGACGCAGAAGATGGGCCGCGACGCGGTTGAAAACGCCGCCAAGCTTGTCGCCGGAGAAAAGGTGCCGCCGGTCCAGCTCATGGATGCCACGCTGACAACCAAAGAAAACGTCGCAGGCTTCATCGCCAACCATCCGTAATGAAGTTGAGGTCTTGAGGAGGTGTGCCATGACTGATCCAGTTCTTTCCCTGAGGGGCATATCCAAGTGGTATGGGCCGCTCCAGGTTCTGAAGAATGTCAGCTTGGACGTCTATCCGGGCGAAGTGGTTGCACTTCTCGGTGAAAACGGAGCGGGCAAGTCAACGCTATCGGGCATCATCGCCGGGTCCCGCACACCGTCTGAAGGATCAATGACCTGGCTGGGGCAGCCTTATGCCCCAGCCACCCCAAGGGAAGCGATCGACAAGGGCGTTGTCCTGATCCACCAGGAGCTGCAGCTTCTGCCGCAACTGTCGATCGCGGAAAACGTCTTCATCGGACGCTGGCCGATGAAGAACGGCGTCGTCGATCGTCCCCAAATGGTTCGCCGAGCCCAGGACCAGCTCGCTCGCTTGAACCTTCACATACCCGCAACGCGGACAGTCGCCGGCCTTTCCACAGCAAATCAACAACTCATCGAGATCGCCAAGGCGCTGGCTCTCAACGCAAAGCTCCTGATCCTCGATGAGCCGACAGCCGCCCTTGGCGGCGCGGAGACGGAAGCTCTTTTCGAACAGGTTAGAAAGCTTCGGTCAGAGGGTGTCGGCATCGTCTACATTTCCCACCGCATGGAAGAGATCAAGCGAATAACCGACCGGATCGTCGTTCTTCGCGATGGCGAGCGCGTGCAGGAATTCTCCGACAGCGCGACACCGGTGCGAACGATCGTCGAGAGCATGGTTGGACGCCCACTTGACCGCTTGTTCCCTGCCCTGCCGGTTCCGACAGACCATCCAGTACTCCAGGTGTCCGGGCTGAGCTCGCCGGACAACTCATTCCGTGACGTTACCTTCGATGTGCGCGCCGGGGAAATTCTCGGGATCGCCGGATTGGTCGGCGCCGGCCGCACGGAACTTGTCCGCGCCATTTCGGGCGCGGACCCAATCAGTGCAGGTTCGATCAAGCTGGAAGGCGAAGAACTCAGGCTGCGCGATCCGGCGGACGCGATCGCCAAGGGCATCGTGATGGTCCCGGAAGACCGCAAGGAGCAAGGCTTGGTTGTCGGGCACCGGATCGGCGAGAACATTATATACGCCAATCTTGACAAGCTGGGCGGGCGTTGGATTACGCCGCGCGTCAAGCGCTCGTTTGCGGAGAAGGCAGTTGCCAAGTTCGGCGTAAAGGGCCGTGCGGAGCAATATGCCTCGGACCTGTCCGGCGGCAACCAGCAGAAGGTCGTCATCGCGAAATGGCTGATGCGCGATCCTAAGGTCGTCGTACTCGACGAACCGACGAGAGGCATCGACGTCGGCGCCCGAGCGGGCATCTACGACATCATCGTCAATCTTGCCAAACGGGGCGTGGCGGTCATCGTCGTAAGCTCGGACCTCGAGGAAGTTCTCGGCGTCTCCAATCGCATTCTCGTGCTTGCGCAAGGCAAACAGGCAGGCATTCTCAATCGTGACCAGGCAAATGACGTTTCGGTCATGGAGCTAGCCACCATCTAAACAGACAGAGAAAGGAAGAGCGGTGTCCGACATCACTCTGAACGCCCCGAAGCTTTTCGATCTCAGCGGCCAGGTTGCCATCGTTACCGGAGCCGGCAGCGGCATCGGGCAGCGCATTGCCATCGGCCTTGCACAGTGCGGCGCCGACGTGGCGTTACTCGACCGTCGAACCGACGACGGGCTGGCCAGGACGGCTGAACATATTCGCGCCGCTGGCCGCCGTTCGATCCAGATCGCGGCTGATGTCACGAGCAAGTCTTCCCTTGGAGAGGCAATAGCACGGACCGAGGCAGATCTCGGCGCATTGACACTTGCAGTCAACGCGGCGGGCATCGCTAACGCGAACGCAGCGGAAGAGATGGAGGAGGACCAATATCAGACGTTGATGGATATCAACCTGAAAGGCGTCTTTCTTTCCTGCCAGGCAGAGGCTCGCGCCATGCTGAAGAATGGACGCGGCTCCATCGTCAACATCGCTTCCATGTCGGGTGTGATCGTAAACCGAGGACTGAGCCAAGCGCACTATAACGCCTCCAAGGCGGGCGTGATCCATATGTCGAAGTCTATGGCGATGGAATGGGTCGACCGCGGCATTCGCGTCAACACCATCTCCCCCGGATACACGGCAACGCCCATGAACACCCGTCCGGAGATGGTTCATCAGACCAAGCTCTTCGAAGAGCAAACGCCAATGCAGCGAATGGCAGCGGTGGACGAGATGGTTGGCCCGGCAGTGTTCTTGCTGTCGAATGCGGCAAGCTTCGTGACCGGCGTCGATCTTCTCGTCGACGGCGGTTTCTGCTGCTGGTGATGGCGAGGCGAAAGCTCATTGCCGGCAATTGGATAATGAACGGTCTCGCTTCCTCCCTAGCTGAGATCGAGGCGCTGAAGGGAATAACGGGCAAGACGGCGTGCGATATCGTCGTCTGCCCGCCCTTCACGCCGATCGAACGGGCTGTCGAACGGACGGCGCCCAAGACTGCCTGAATTCGCCAAGACTATCTCGGCAACCGCTTGAGCTCCAATAATCATCGCAGGGCAGGTCACGCCCAGATTTGCTGTTTACCGGGAAGGAAAGAGCATGAAACGCTTCGAAGATAAGACGGTCGTGATCACGGGAGGCAGCCGCGGCATCGGCGCTGCCATCGCCAGACGCTTTGCGCGCGAAGGCGCCAATCTCGTCGTTTCGGCCAACGAGGAGCTGGTCCACGGCGTTGCCGAACAGATCCGGGCCGAAGGCGGCAAGGCGATCTCCTTCATCGGCGACGTTACCGACAAGGCAAGCGTCAAGGCCCTCTACGATGCCGCCGAGAAGGAATTCGGCTCGGTCGACGTCTCGATCCAGAATGCCGGCGTCATTACCATCGCCCGGGTCGAGGACCTGACCGAAAACGAGTGGGACAAGGTGATGGCCGTCAACACCAAAGGCGTTTTCCTCTGCGCTCAGGAGGCGATATCAAGAATGCGCAAGCACAAGCGCGGCGGCCGCATTATCAACACCGCTTCCGGCCAGGCCCGCGATGGCTTCATCTACACCCCGCATTACGCCGCCTCGAAGATGGGCGTCGTCGGCATCACCCAGAGCCTGGCCAAGGAAGTCGCGACCGAGAAGATCACCGTCAACGCCTTCTGCCCCGGCATCATCGAGACCGACATGTGGGCCTATAACGACCAGGCCTGGGGCAAGCTGCTCGGCAACTACGCCCCCGGCGAACTGATGAAGGAATGGGTCGCGGGCATCCCGATGAAACGGGCCGGCTCCGGAGAGGATGTCGCCGGCCTGGTCACCTTCCTCGCCAGCGATGACGCCGCCTATATCACCGGCCAGACGATCAATGTCGACGGCGGCCTGATCATGTCCTGATGCATGTCGCCTAAAAGTGCGCAGTGGTTTGGGACAACGACATGCATGGAAGGATCAAACCACCAACGAAGCACGGAAGGCGAGCCGGTCGTCGCCTCCATGTGAACAGTGTGTCCATCGGCGTTAGGGCAGCTTTGCATTTTTGCCCGGTCGAGTGACCTTGCCATCCGCCTGTTTTTGATCCTATCTTTGAAATGTTCTCAGGGCGGGGTGCAATTCCCCACCGGCGGTATCAGGAGCAATCCTGGAGCCCGCGAGCGCTTCCGGCACCACAGCGCCGCGCGTCTTTCAGACGCGCAAACGACGCTGTAGCACTTTGAATTGCTGGAAGGTCAGCAGATCCGGTGAGATGCCGGAGCCGACGGTATAGTCCGGATGGAAGAGGACAACACGGGCAGTCGCACTCCATCACGGAGTCGGCTGACGTTTGTTCGCCCAAGGGCAGAAGGCTCGCTCACGGATTGAGCCGAGCAGACCATGTCAGTACGCTGACATAACCCTTGAAAGGCCAGACAGCATGACTATTGCAACAATTGAAGATGCCATATCAGCCATTGCCAGCGGCAAGATGGTCGTCGTCGTTGACGACCAAAACCGGGAAAACGAAGGCGATATCGTGGTCGCGGCCGATGCCGTTACTCCGGAAACAATCGCCTTCATGATGACCCACGCCCGCGGCCTCGTCTGCATTGCCATGGAAGGCGAGCGCCTCGATGCGCTCGATATTCCGCTGATGGTGCCCAACAACACGGAATCGCACAAAACCGCCTTTACGGTCTCGGTCGATTATCTCAAGGGCACGACGACGGGCATCTCGGCTGCCGACCGCGCCGCCACCGTCCGCGCCCTCGTCGACGATCGCGCAAAGCCAGATGAATTCGCCCGCCCCGGTCACATCTTTCCGCTGCGCGCCAACCCCCGCGGCGTGCTCGGCCGCCCCGGCCATACCGAAGCCGCCGTCGATCTCGCCCGCCTCGCCGGAAGGGTCCCCGCCGGCGTCATCTGCGAAGTCGCCAACGACGACGGAACCATGTCCCGTCTGCCCGAACTCACGCTCTTCGCCGAACGCCACAACCTACCCCTCGTCACCATCGAGGATCTGGTCGCCTACCTCGACCGCCAGGCGGAAAGAGACATACGCGAAGTCGCCTGATCGATGCCTTAGTTGCGGCGGCATAGCCCGCCGCAACAAAGAACGTGCCGCAGTGATGACACTGACGGCACCTTCCCTTGCCGGTCCTATGTCCGGCTGATCGAAACCCCACCATCCGCCAGCATCGCCGTGCCGGTCACGAAGCTCGACATGTCGGAGGCGAGGAAAAGCGCCGCATTGGCGATCTCTTCGGGTTGCGCCATGCGTTTCAGCGCATGCAGCCCCTCCACGAAGGCGAGCACCTCCGGCGTGGCATCCGGCGCGTTGGTAATGCTGGCGGGTGTGTCGGTGCCGCCGGGAAGCAATGCGTTGACGCGGATCTTCTGCGCTCCGAGTTCAGCGGCGAGCACTTGCACGAAGCCGATCAGCCCCGCCTTGCTCGCCGCATAGGCGGCCATGCCAGGCATGCCGACGGTGTGGCCGACGAAAGTCGAGGTGAAGATCAGCGATCCGCCGCCTTTTCCCATCGCCGCCGACTGGTGCTTGGCGCCGAGGAAGGCGGCGGTGAGATTGGTCTCGATCGTCTCGCGCCAGCCCTCCAGCGACAGCCCGGCGACCGGCCCCATCTCACCGAGGATGCCGGCATTGTTGAAGGCGATGTCGAGCCGGCCGAAACGCGAAACTGCCGTCTCGACGAGCCTTGCCTGCAGCGCCTCGTCCCTGACATCGCCTGATATGGCGACGGCCTGACCACCCTCCGCCTCGATTTCCGCGATGATGGCATCGAGCGCGTCCTGCCGCCGGCCGGTGACCACGAGCTTGGCGCCCTGCCGTGCAAAGAGTTTCGCCGCCGCGCGGCCGATGCCGGAACTTGCGCCGGTGATGATTGCGATCTTGTCGTTGAGAAGTGTCATATCGATCTCTCCTGGGTTGTTGCGAGACCTGAGATGCTCAAACATCAGGCGATGCAGCCACCCGTTTCCCGAGCAGGACGAGAAAAACGCCTATGGCCGAACCGGCAACGCGACGGCGCGTCCTCATCGACGCCTTGATCGCGGCGTCGGAAATATCGGAATTCACGTTATAAAACAGGCACTTGTCTAGACTTCCACCCACACGCCTGCGTTGACATCAGCGCCATTGTGCACCGCATCATCGATTTATCCCTGGTGTGACATTCATCCGATTCCCTTCATGCATCTTCGCGACTAAAAGGAGCGCACAGGTAACGGGAATCTCTTCATGCCGCGGTCACGCAATACTGAGGGCGCCATCTATATGAGCATGGCAATGGCCGGCTTTTCCGCGAGCGACGCTCTGTCCAAATCGGTGATCGCCTATATGAACGCCGGCGAGATCATGTTCCTGCGCGGTCTCTTCACCAGCCTGCTCGTCTATCTGATTGCCTGGAAAATGGGCGCGCTGCGCTCCTGGCGCATCATGCTGCAGCCGATGATCATCTTCAGGATCATCTGCGAGACGCTCTCCGCCGTCACCTATATCACCGCGCTCGGCATGATGCCGATCGCCAATGCCTCGGCGATCCTGCAGTCGCTGCCGTTGGTCGTCACTTTCGGTGCTGCGCTGTTCTTCGGTGAGCCGGTCGGCTGGAGGCGCTGGTCGGCGATCCTCGTCGGCCTCGTCGGCGTGATGATCATTATCCGCCCTGGCCCGGAAGGATTCACCGCCGCCGCCCTGCTCTGCGTCGCCGCGGTGCTGACGACGGCCGGCCGCGATCTCGCCACCCGGAGCATCAGCCCGGAAATTCCCTCACTGATGATAACCGTCATCACCGCCATATCAGCCTCCTTCTTCGGCGCGCTGCTCATCCCGCTGCTCGGCGGCTGGCAGCCGGTCAGCGCTAGCGCACTTGGGCATCTCGTGCTCGCATCGGTGCTGGTGCTCGTCGGCTACCAGTCGGTTATCCTCGCCATGCGCACCGGCGAAATCTCCTTCGTCGCGCCGTTCCGCTATACCAGCCTGATCTTTTCCTCTCTGCTCGGCTTCCTCTTCTTCGCCGAAGTGCCTGACAGCTGGACGCTCGTCGGCGCTGCGATCGTCATCGCCTCCGGCCTCTATACGTTCTATCGTGAGGCCAAGCGCCGCGTATCGCCGATCGCGCAGGAATCCGCGCCGCGCGCGCCGGTCTGAGGAAGGATGATGGCTGAATTCTCGCTTGGCAGATCTGATATAGCAGGCGTCGTATTGGCCGGCGGCCGCTCGCAGCGCATGGGCCGCGACAAGGCAGGCGTGATGCTCGGGGCCGAGAGCCTGCTCCACCATGTGCTGACCCGCCTCTCGCAGCAGGCCCCGCTCGTTGCCGTCAATGCCGATGCCGCCGCCGAGGGCGTGCCTGTCGTTCCTGACCGTTTTCGCGGTAAGGCCGGGCCGATGGCCGGCATCCATGCAGCCATGGTCTATGCCGCCGGCCTGCCCTCGATCACCCATGTCGTCACCGTCTCGGTGGATTGCCCGTTCTTCCCGGCCGATCTCGTCGCCCGGCTGGCGGCAGCGATCGAGCACCCGTCGCAGATCGCCATTGCCGCCTCCGAGGGCCGCAGCCATCCCGTCTTCGGGCTGTGGCCGGTGACGCTGGCCGCCGATCTCGAAGCCTGGATCACCACCGACGAGAAGCGCCGCGTACGCGACTTCCTGTTACGGCATGACGTTACGGAAGTGGCGTTTCCGCTGCATCCGACCCGCGCCAGCCTGCTCGACCCTTTCTTCAACATCAATACGCCCGACGATCTCGTCGAGGCGGAACGCTGGCTGGAGGCCCTTCGCGGATGACCGCACCGAAAATCTTCGGCATCGCCGGCTGGAAGAACTCAGGCAAGACGGGGCTCGCCGTCCGACTGGTGACGGAGTTCACCCGCCGCGGCTACAGGATCTCGACGATCAAGCACGCCCATCATGATTTCGACATCGACAAGGTCGGGGCCGACAGCTACCGCCACCGCCAGGCCGGCGCCCACGAGGTCACCATCGTCTCCGGCACCCGCTACGCCATCATGCACGAGCTGCGCGGTGCCCCCGAACCTGTGTTCGAGGAGATCCTCGCCCGCCTCGCCCCCTGCGACCTCGTGCTGATCGAAGGTTACAAGCGCGAGCCGATCCCGAAGATCGAGGCCCGCCGCCTGGAGGCGGCAAATCGTGAACCGTTGGCACCAAGCGATCCCCATATCTGCGCTATCGCCGCCGATCATGCCGTCACGGATACGGCCCTGCCGGTCTTCGATCTGGACGACACGGGCGCCATCGCCGATTTCATTGCTGGCATCGTCGGCCTTGGACAGGCCAAGGCATAATTCTTAAATCGGAATCGAATTAAGGACAAAATGATGCAGCGCTTAAAAGTGTTACAGCGTCCTTTGCGCGCCTGAAAGGACGCGCGGCAGTGGAGGCCCTGAGCCCCGTGCACCACTGCCGGACCTGAGAAGCTGAATTGTTTCGCTTGCCATCGCCTTGGCGATTTCCTTGGCGAGCTGAGCCTGATCATAGGGCTTTGCCAATCTCGGAAGATCGATATCGGTGCCGGCGGGAAGATCGGCGTAACCTGTCGCCAGCACGATCGGCAATGCTGGATAAATCTCCCTTGCGGCCTGGGCAAGCTGTGCGCCGGTCATACCAGGCATCGAATAGTCGGTTATGACAAGGTCGAAATGCTGACCGCTGCTGATCAGTTCCAGCGCCTGCGCGCCGGAGTTTGCTTCGACGACCTCGTGGCCGAGATCTTCAAGCATGTCGACCGAACTCATGGCGATCAAGGCATCGTCATCGACCAGCAGGATCTTCAGTCTGGATGCAGCTTGCGGAACGGGCAGTTCCGCTTCGATCACCCGCTCGGGGCGCTGTTCGGTTGCCGGAAGCCACAACTCAGCGGTCGTCCCGACCCCAAGTTCGCTTGTCAGACGAAGTGCGCCATTGAGCTGAACGGCAAGCCCGTGGATCATCGATAAGCCGAGGCCCGTGCCCTTTCCGAGTTCCTTGGTCGAGAAAAACGGATCGACCGCCTTCTTCAGCGTCTCCGCGTCCATGCCGGTGCCGCTATCGGCCACCGCCAACACAAGATAGGCGCCCTTGTCGAGAGTGCCGTCATCGCCGGCCACCTGCGCATCACGCAGCGATATGGACAGCGTCCCGCCATCCGGCATCGCATCGCGGGCATTGACCGCAAGGTTGAGCAGCGCCAGTTCGAGCTGGTTCGCATCGACCAGCGCCGGCGGCAGGGTTGCCGGCAGGATGGTTTCGATGCTGATCGAGGATCCCACAGAGCGCCGCAGCAGATCTTTCATGCCGGAGACCAGCTCGGCCAGATCGATCGGCTTGACCTGCAGATCCTGCTGTCTGGCAAAAGCCAGCAGCCGCTGCGTCAGCGCCGCCCCGCGCCGCGCACCCTGAATCGCCCCGTCGACCAGGCGCGTCGCCTTGGCATCTCCGGCAACATGCTTGCCGAGCAGCTCCAGATTTCCGAGAACGACCATCAGCAGATTGTTAAAATCGTGTGCGACGCCGCCGGTCAGTTGGCCGATCGCCTCCATCTTCTGCGATTGGCGAAGCTGCTCCTCGGCTCTTTCACGCTGGGCGACTTCTTCGAGCAGGGTCTGGTGAGCGGCGTTGACCTCTTTGGTCCGCTCCCTCACGCGCTCTTCGAGGTTTTCATTGAGCCGTCTCAGATTTTCCTCAATGGTCTTGCGGACAGTGGTATCGGAGCAGACGCCGACGAGTTTCATGGCGGAACCATATCTGTCGGAATAAAGCTGCGCGTGGACCTCGGTCCAATGCAGCGATCCATCCGGCCAGATCGTCCTGTGCTCGATCGAATAGTCGCGTCCAGTATCGATCGTCTGGCGCAACCGTGCCAGCACAAGATCCCGGTCGTCGGGGTGGATGCTTGCGATCAGATCGTCGCGCGTGACATCGTCATCCGGCCCTCGGCCGAAGACCGCCTTGCAGGTGGCTGAAGCAGACAGGGCCATCGAGGACAGCTCCAGCTCCCACGCCCCGAGACGACCGGCGGCAAGCGCCGTCTGCAACCGTCGCTCTCCCTCGCCCAGAGCCTCGAGCCGGGCTCGCGCTTCATATTGGCGCAGGCGCCCCTTCAATGCGGTCCGGGCAACGCTGATGAAGGAGGTCGCATGGAACGGCCTTTCCAGGAAGGTGACGTTGCCAAGAACCTCGGAAAGCCTGGCAGCGGCCGGATTTCGTTCAGGTCCGCCACCACGTGTGGTGAGCACGATGAACGGTAGGTCAGACCAGCTCGGCTGGGCCGAAACCCAGGCGGCGATCGGCTTGAGATCGCTCGAGCGAACGGCCTCCTCCGTCAGGACGCCAAGCGCGACGTCATCGCTGAGCGATGACGCGAACATAGGCAGGTCGGTGGTGGCAATCGATGCCAATCCGGCCTCATCGACCAATGATCTCGCCACCCAGGCATCGCGACCGACGGGGGTGTAGATCAATGCTTTCGGTTTGCCGGAATTAGGAATTGCCGCTATCCCCGCCATCGGTCGCAAGGAGCGGCGTTGAGGTCGTGACAAATTCGGGAACGCCGCGAAGCACGCCCTGGAACCCGACGAGAGGATCGCCGAACCTCAAGCCGGAAGCGTCTATGCGATACTCCCGGATGGTGTCCTCGTGAAAGCCGGTCCTCTTCTTGATCACCGAGACTGCCCGCCGCACCTTTCCGGCCGCCTCGAAGTAACGCAGCAGAATGACGGTATCGGCGAGATAGGTAACGTCGACAGGTGCCTTCATGTCACCGACCAGCCCGTGCTGGGCCACGGTGAGAAAGGTGTTGGCGCCTTGCCTGTTCAAATATTGCAGCAGCTCATGCATATGAAGGATCAGCGAATTCTCATCCGGCATCGAAGCTTGGTAACCGTTGATACTATCGATGATGACGGTTTTCGCATCCGCCTTGTCGACGCAATTGCGCACTCGGTGGGCGAATTCGCCCGGCGACAGTTCGGCGGCATCGAGCTGTTCGATGTGGATATCACCCGCGTTTCGCATGGCTTCGAGATCCATTCCGAGCGCCTTCAGCCGCGTGAAGAGCAGGCCCAGCTCCTCGTCAAAAATGAAGGCCGCCACTTTCTCGCCGCGCGCGACCGCAGCCATCAGGAATTGAAAAGAGAACGTGCTTTTGCCGGTGCCGGCGGGACCAAGTATGAGTGTACTGGAACCTCGTTCGAGGCCACCTCCGAGAAGYAGATCCAGTTCTGCAATATTGCAGGAAATCTGATCACGGGCGTAACTCGACCTGTGTTCGGCGGCGACGAGCCGCGGAAAGACTTTAACCCCGCCAGTCTGGATGATGAAATCGTGATAGCCGCCGCGGAAGGCCTGTCCGCGATATTTTATGACCCTGAGACGTCGGCGTTCGGAGCCGTAGCTCGGCGCCATCTCTTCGAGATGGATGACGCCGTGCACGACGCTGTGCACTGTCTTGTCGAGCACCTCGGACGTCAGATCATCGAGCAGAAGGACTGTCGCGCCTTGTCGGGCAAAATAATGTTTGAGCGCGAGGATCTGCCGGCGGTAGCGCAACGAGCTTTGCGCGAGCAGCCTTATCTCCGACAGACTGTCGAGAACCACGCGACGTGGCTTGATCCGCTCGAAAGCGGCAAAGATTTCCTTTGTCGTCTCTCCGAGTTCAAGATCCGACGAATAAAGCAGGCTCTGCTGCTGGTCGGCATCCAGCAGGCTTTCCGGAGGCACGACCTCGAAGACCTCGATATTCCCATCGATCACCATGCCGTGCGATGCGGCACCGGCCCGAAGTTCGCTCTCGGTTTCCGAAAGGGTGATGTAGAGCCCCTGCTCGCCGAGCCGCGCACCTTCGATCAGGAACTGCAGCGCAATCGTCGTTTTGCCAGCTCCCGGATTCCCCTCCAGGAGAAAAACGTGCCCCGGCGAGAGCCCCCCCGCCAGAACTGTATCCAAACCGGACACGCCGGTCCGAGCTTTCGTGGCAGGTGCCGCAGTATTCATTCACTGTTTCCTTCAATTTCAAGTGTGAATTAGCGGCGAGTGATGGAATGTCAAATCACTGGCAGGCATGAGTTCGCTTCCGGCAAGAGCCGATCACTCCTGTCCGGGCGGCCCGACATAGTGGGCGTCTATCCTCGATAGCGAAGTGCATCGACGACGAGGGCGAATGCCGGCGACGTATGCCGGCGGCTCGGATAGTAGAGATGGTAGCCGGAAAACGGCAGACACCAATCCTCGAGGACGCGCACCAGCCGCCCGTCGGCAAGATGCGCCTCGACCAAGTCCTCCGGCATATAGGCCAGCCCAAGACCAGCCAGCACCGCGTTCAGCCGCAGGGCTATATTGTTGAAGATCAACTGTCCTTCGACCCGAACCCTGAGCTCGCGCCCGTCCTTCTCGAACTCCCACGCATAAACGCTGCCATAGGTCGGCAGACGCAGATTGATGCAATTGTGATCCGTAAGGTTCTGTGGCGTCAGCGGCTTCGGCCTGGTGTCGAAATAGGCGGGCGCGCCGACCACGGCCATCCGCATGTCGGGGCCGATGCGCACCGCGATCATGTCCTTCGCCACCTGTTCTCCAAGCCGCACCCCCGCATCGTAGCGCTCCGCGACGATGTCGGTCAGACCGTAGTCGACGATGATTTCGACATTGATATCGGGATAATCAGGCAGGAGCTTTTGCAAGGCGGGCCAGAGGACGGCATCGGCCGCATGCTCGCCGGCATTGATGCGGATGGTGCCTGCCGGCTTCTCCCGGAAGGCGCTCAAGGCAGCCAGCTCACTCTCGATCTCGTCGAGCCGCGGTCCGATGGAGACGAGCAGGCGTTCACCGGCCTCTGTCGGCGCGACGCTGCGGGTCGTGCGGGTCAGCAATCGCAGTCCAAGCCGCTCCTCGAGCCCGCGGATGGTGTGGCTGAGCGCCGATTGCGACACACCCAGCTTGCCCGCCGCCTTGGTGAAGCTATGTGCGCGTGCAACGGCGAGGAAGGCGATGAGGTCGTTGACGGCGGGGCGCGGCATTCATGAAACTTTCTCATGGGTTCTTGCCGTTTATACCATCTAATCGCGACCAAACACACGCGCTAAATACCTTGCTGCTCGAGTGGACATGTCCACCCCGACATCGAAAGGAAGACAAAGATGGATATCAAGCGAAGCGGTTCGCAGCCTTCGGCCAAGGGACCAGCCGACTGGTTTACCGGCAGCGTGCGTGTCGACCCACTGTTTGCCGTGACCAGCCCCGCACGCGCGGCTGGCGCCAGCGTCACCTTCGAGCCCGGAGCCCGCACCGCCTGGCACACCCATCCGCTCGGCCAGACGCTGATCGTCACATCGGGCTGCGGTCGCGTGCAGCGCGAAGGCGGCCCGGTCGAGGAGATTCGCGCCGGCGACGTCGTCTGCTTCGCACCGGGTGAACGCCATTGGCACGGCGCATCGCCGACGACGGCGATGACCCATATCGCCATCCAGGAACAGCTCGACGGCAAGGTCGTCGACTGGATGGAGCATGTCACCGACACGCAATACCAAGGTTAGAAGAGGAAACTTCTATGCAGAAACGTGAACTTGGAAAGAGCGGACTTCATGTCTCAGCCATCGGTCTCGGCTGCATGGGGCTGAGTTACGGTTATGGCCCAGCGACAGATATTCAGGAAGCGACCGCACTGATCCGGCGGGCATTTGAACGCGGCGTGACCTTCTTCGACACGGCCGAGGCCTATGGCCCCTATAAGAACGAAGAGCTTCTGGGAGAGGCCTTGGCGCCCTTTCGCGAGGAGGTGGTGATCGCCACGAAATTCGGTTTCAACTTCGATGCCAATGGCGGCCAGAGCGGCATGAACAGCCGGCCGGAACAGATCCGCGCGGTGGCCGACCAGGCGCTGAAGCGTTTGAAGACCGATGTCATCGATCTCTTCTACCAGCATCGCGTCGATCCCGATGTTCCGATCGAGGATGTCGCCGGCACGGTCAAGGCGCTGATCGCGGAAGGCAAGGTCAGACATTTCGGCCTCTCGGAAGCAGGCGCCCAGACGATCCGCCGCGCCCATGCCGTCCAGGCGGTGGCAGCGCTACAGAGCGAATATTCGCTGTGGTGGCGCGAACCCGAGCAGGAAATCCTGCCGACGCTGGAAGAGCTCGGCATCGGTTTCGTGCCCTTCAGCCCGCTTGGTAAGGGCTTCCTGACTGGCGCGATCAGTGAAACGACCACCTTCGACAGCAAGGATTTCCGCAACGTCGTGCCACGCTTTTCTCACGAGGCGCGAAAGGCCAACCAGGCGCTCGTTGATCGTCTCGGAGAAATCGCCGCCCGCAAAAAGGCAACCTCCGCCCAAGTGGCTCTCGCATGGCTGCTGGCGCAGAAGGCCTGGATCGTGCCGATCCCCGGCACTACCAAGCTGCATCGCCTCGAGGAGAACATCCAGGCCGCTGAAGTCGAACTGACGGCTGAGGATCTTGCCAGCATCGAAAGCGCGCTGGCCACGATCAAGGTGGAAGGCGATCGTTATCCCGCGCACCTGCAGGCAAGGGTCAACCGCTAAAAGCTGCCGACGGGCCATGAAGGCGACGTCTCATCGCCAAGGCTAGAACACCAGAAGAGAATCGGCCGCAGTCACTTGCGGCCGATTCTTGATAGATTGGATCATCGTCTCGGCGCCGGTGCATTCTCCTGGAAAGCCGGTATCGATTCCAGTCTGGCGACGATCTCCGCGATATTGGGCCAGCGGGCGAGATCGAAGCCGAGGCGCCGGGCGCTGATCGCCTGCGGGAAGAGGAAGATCTCGGCAATACCAGGCTGATCCCCAACGGCGAAGGCTCCCTGCCTGCGGCCGGCGATCATCGTCTCGACCGCGGCCATTCCCTCGCCGACCCAATGACGATTCCAGGCAGTAATGGCATCGGCATCCGCCTGGAAGACCTTGCCGAGATGCAGGCCGATCCGCGGGGGCAGCAGCGCATGGATCTCGGCTGCGATCGCAAGCGCGATCGACCGCGCCTGCGCCCGGCCTTCCGCAGTGTCCGGCAATAGCGGCGGTTCGGGCTTGATCTCGTCGAGATATTCAACGATCGCCAGCGACTGGGTAAGGAGGACACCGCTATCCGTCAGCAAGGCCGGCACGAGCCCCTGCGGATTGACGCTGCGATATCCGGCCTGCCGGCTCTCGGCATCCTCACCGAGGATGCTAACCGGCAGCGCTTCTGCCGTCAGTCCCTTGAGGGCGAGCGCGATGCGGACGCGAGATGTCGCCGAGGAAATTTCATTCTGATAGAGCTTCACGGTCTTTCTCCTTTGGTGAGGTCAGACGAGGGGTTGCCTTGACGCCGAAATCGGCTCGAACGGCCTCTGGTCCCCCGAAGGCGAAGCTGCAGATGCCGCCGTTACGAGGCCCGCAAGCGGCGAAGGCTCCTGCGAGCTTACGTCGTAGATGCAGGGCGCGGCGAAGACCACCGCTCCCAGAATGCAGATGATCATCAATCTCATAAAAACCTCCATCGACGAGGCCCGATCGGCCTCGACCTGCTTGTTTTCGGCTCCTGTTCCCTGCCCTCCGCAGCCAAGGCCGGCGAAAAATCCATCCATCAGGCAACGGTCAATTCGACATGGATATTGCCGCGCGTGGCCTTCGAATAGGGGCAGGTCTGGTGAGCCTCTTCAATGAGGGCTCGTGCCACATCCGCTTCGATCCCGGGCAGGCTGACCTTGAGACGGGCCTGCAGGAAATAGCCGCCATCGGCGGTTCCCAAATCGACCTCGGTGTCAACGGCAAGATCGGCTGGAAGCTTGACCTTTTGATTAGCCGCGGCGAAACCGATCGCGCCGATGAAGCAGGCAGACCAGCCGGCGGCAAAAAGCTGTTCGGGATTGGTGCCGGCGCGGTTGCTGCCCGGAGGCGAAAGCTTGATATCAAGCTGGCCGTCGTCACTGTGCGACGCGCCGTCGCGCCCGCCCGTCGTGTGGGTCTTGCCGGTATAGAGAACCTTGTCGATCTTTGTCATGGAACACTCCTTGTGTTGCGTCGCTCCAGGCGACTGGCCGCGCTGCGCGGCCGGGTTGACGGAGTGTGGTTTGACCGACGGATATATCCGCCATGTTTCCGAAATCGCCCGAAATGTCACAAAACGTAGCATCCGATATCGCGGACATCCTTAAATACAAACATCTCGAAATTTTGCGGTGACTGCCGACGTCAACGGATGGTGACTTCTGCCGCCAGACCGCCGCCGGCGCGATTGTAGAGCCGGAGTGATCCGCCGATCTTGGCCGTCAGCTGCTGGGCGATCGCAAGACCGAGACCGGTGCCGCCGGTCTCCCGGTTGCGGGATTGTTCCAGCCGGAAGAAAGGCTGCATGGCGGCTTCCAGCATATCGTCCGGAATTCCCGGCCCGCGGTCCATGACTGATATGACGATATCGTTCTCGGCGCTGCGCGCGACGCTGATCTCGGCAGCACCGGCAAACTTCAGCGCATTGTCGATGAAATTCGACAGGATGCGGCGAAGAGCATGCGGCTTGGTGAAGGCAGCACCCTGAACCAGGCCGACCACGGTGACGGCCTTTCCAGTATCCTGGTAGTCGTAGGCTATGCTGTCGATGAACGAGGCGAGATCGATGCGGGCACTCTTCTCGCCATTGCCATGCGCGCTGCGTGCATAGGCAATGCCGTCCTGAACGAGGCGCTGGATCTCGCCGAGATCGTGCACCAGCTTGTCTTTCTCCGGTGAATCCTCCGCCATGTCGGCGCGCAGCCGCATGCGGGTGATCGGCGTCTGCAGGTCATGCGAGATGGCCGCCAGTATCTGGACGCGCTCTTCGAGGTAATGGGCGATCCGCTCCCGCATCGCGTTGAATGCTCTTGCCGCATGCGCGACCTCGCTCGGCCCCGCCTCACTCATCGCCGGGCCGTCCTTGTTCGGGTCAAGCGCATCGGCGGCGGCGGCAAGCTCGCCGAGCGGCCGGATCGCCTGGCGAACCGCGAACCAGGTGCAGAGGATGAGCAGCACCATCTGGACGACGAAGACATAGGGTAGCCATGCGGCAATCGGCATGACGCCCTTCGGCGTGACGTCGATCGTCAACGGGCTTCCGTCGCTGAGCGTCAGATGCGCCTGCAGCCGGTTCACATCGCCAGGAATTCGTTCGATCCGGATTGGAAAGCGGTGCCCGATGGCCTCCTCGATCTTTCCTGAGATTTCCGCCCCTTTACTTGACGTGTCAGCCACGCCGGGAAGGCCGGGCCCGAGCATGAAACGATAATTGCCGCGGCTCAGCCGGTCGAGCAAATCGCCGCGTTCGCCTGGCGGAAGCCGATCGAGAACGGCAATCGACGTTGCAACGTCGCTCTCCAGCGTGCCGAGCATCACGGCTTTGGCCGACATGTACCGCTCCATATAGAGCACACTGAACGACAGCCCGTAGGCCAAGGCCAATCCGATCAGCAGGATGAGAAAGATCCGCGACCGCAACGTGCTCGGCCACGTCAGGCCCGAACGCAAGCGGATTGCCGCCTTCATTGGCGCAGCTCCAAGATTTCGACCGGAACCGAAAACACATAGCCTTCGCTACGCACCGTCTTGATGTAGGTCGGTTCGCGCGCGTCGTCGCCCAGCCTTTGACGCAGGCGGCTGACCAGGAGATCGATAGACCGATCGAAGAGATCGGCGTCGCGGCCCTGCGTCAGGCTCAAAAGCTGGTCGCGATTGAGCACCCGCTGCGGATGGTCGATGAACACGCGAAGCAGACGGTATTCGGCGCCGCTGAGCGCAATCGCGGTCCCTTCCTTGTCGAGAAGGTGCCGGGCCACCGTATCGAGCCGCCAGTCGCCGAAAGTCAGCAATTGGCCGGCCTCGCTGATCTGCAGGTTGGGCGGCAACATCCGCGTGCGCCGCAGCACCGCCTTGATGCGGGCGAGCAGTTCCCGCGCGGCAAAGGGCTTGGGAAGATAGTCGTCGGCGCCCATCTCCAGTCCGAGGATCCTGTCCATCTCGTCGGTACGGGCCGTCAGCATCAGAATCGGGATCGCCTTGTGCCGGCCGGCGCGCAGTTCACGGCACAGCACCAGCCCGTCATCGCCGGGCATCATCACATCGAGCACGATCAGGTCGACGGCATTGGCTTCGAGAAAACTGCGCATCTGGCGCCCGTCAGCGGCAACGCTCGTGCGCAGGCCGTTCCTTTGCAGGTAGCCCGATACCAGCTCGCGGATTTCGCGATCGTCATCGACGATCAGGATGTGATCGACATGATCCATATTTCCCTATTCCTTACCGATAGAAGCGGCCCCCGCCCTCCGCCTCGATGTCGAGGCGGTTGACGCGAGCTACGCATATTCCGCCGGTCGGAGCAACGAGGCTCTGCGACCGGCGGCGCTGACATTAGAAGCGATCGACATCTATGACAGCTTGCGCGAAGGCCTGCGGCGCTTCCTGAGGCAGGTTGTGGCCAATGCCGCCGTCGATCGTCCGATGCTCGTATTTGCCGGAGAATTTTCCGGCATAGGCGGAAGGCTGCGGATGCGGCGCACCATTTGCATCGCCCTCCATGGTGATGGTCGGCACCGAAATGACGGGCGTTGCGGCGAGCGTCGTCTCGTAGGCATCGTACTTGGCCTCGCCTTCGACAAGCCCCAGGCGCCAGCGATAATTGTGTATGACGATCGCGACGTGATCGGGATTGTCGAAGGCAGCAGCCGATCTGTCGAATGTCGCATCGTCGAAGTTCCACTTCGGCGATGCCGTCTGCCAGATAAGCTTTGCGAAATCATGCGTGTTGCTCTCGTATCCCTGACGACCGCGTTCGGTAGCGAAATAGAACTGGTACCACCAGGCAAGTTCGGCTTTCGGCGGAAGCGGCTTCTTGTTGGCCTCCTGGCTGCCGATCAGGTAGCCGCTCACCGATACCATCGCCTTGCAGCGCTCGGGCCAGAGCGCCGCCATGATGTTGGCGGTCCGCCCGCCCCAGTCGTAGCCGGCAATGACAGCCTTCTCGATATCGAGCGCATCAAGCAGCGCGATCATATCGGCGGCGAGCGCTGACGGCTGGCCATTGCGCGGCGTCTGGTCGTCCAGGAAGCGGGTCGTCCCGTAACCGCGCAGATAAGGCACGATCACCCTGTAGCCTGCCGAGGCAAGCAGCGGCGCGACATCGACGAAACTATAGATGTCATAGGGCCAGCCATGCAGCAGCAATACGACAGGGGCATCCGCCTTTCCCGCCTCGGCATAACCGATGTCGAGCACGCCTGCCTTGACCTGCTTCAGCGCTTCGAAGGACGTGTTGGTTCCGGGCTTTATAGCTGGCACCGATGCGGCAGCCGCAGACGACTGGGCGGCGGCCGTGCCGGCCACCCCGAACTCGACGGCCGCAAGGGCGACTGCCGTCATGCCGAAGAAACGGCGGCGGTGGTGGTTGATTTGCTCTGACATCGGTCTCTCCTGTCGAATGGATCACGGTCGCGAAAAGGCGCTCTACTTGTATCCCCGATATGTCGTAAGCAACCGTTTTTTGAATACGGATGTAGCTTCCGGCCGCCTGGATACATTCCGATACAATCGCGCTGCCTCGGCAGGTGGTCGCATTGGCCGCAGCTGTTTCCTCGTCACTGCGGCAGTTTGTATCGCTTTGTATCGCCGCTGCGCGACGCCGACACTTCGGTACATTTTCCCGCAAAGCCGGACACATCGCGGATACTTCACACCGGCCATATCCCCGCCGTTGCTGGTTCAGGCCCATCGCCGCCCAGAGCCCGATCAATCGGTTTCAAAGGAAACGATGATGACACTTCTGATCATTGCCTATCTTGGAGGCGCGCTGACGATCCTCAGCCCGTGTATCCTGCCCATCCTCCCCTTCGTCTTCGCCCGCGCCGGACAGCCCTTCGTCAAGAGCACGCTGCCGATGCTGGCGGGCATGGCTGCCACCTTCGCGCTGGTCGCCACGCTTGCCGCAGTCGGTGGTAGCTGGGCCATTCGCGCCAATGAATATGGCCGGCTTGCCGCCATCGTCCTGCTTGCTCTCTTCGGCGCAAGCCTGCTTTCGCCGCGCATCGCAAGCACGCTTGCCCGGCCGATCGTCGACCTTGGCAACAATCTTATGAACGCCACCGGCGGCGGGCGCGGCACCACGACAGTGAAGAGCGCGCTTCTTCTCGGCGTCGCCACCGGACTGCTCTGGGCGCCCTGCGCCGGTCCGATCCTCGGCCTTGTGCTGACCGGAGCTGCATTGCAGGGCGCCAATCTGCAAACGACCTTCCTGCTGATTGCCTATGCCGCTGGTGCTGCAACTTCGCTTGCCGTCGCCCTGCTTGTCGGCGGCAAGCTCTTCGCCGCCATGAAACGCTCGCTCGGCCTCGGCGACCGGATACGCCAGGTGCTCGGCGCTGCCGTGTTGGCGGGTGTCGCCGTCATCGCGCTTGGACTGGATACCAGCCTGCTGGCGCGGATTTCCTATGCCAGCACCGCGTCCCTGGAACAGGCCGTGCTTGACAGGCTGCATGCGAAGCCCTTGGGCGGCGCATCCTCCGAAGTGGCGAGCAAAGACATGGTGATCGCAGCCGCCGATACGAAGAAGCCCTTCCGCAGCGATCTGCCCGCCGAAGGTTACGCGCCTTCACTCGACGGCGCGGTCGAATGGCTGAACTCCAAGCCGCTGACATCAGAGCAACTGCGCGGCAAGGTCGTGCTCGTCGACTTCTGGACCTATTCCTGCATCAACTGCATTCGCACCATCCCTTATGTCAGGGCCTGGGCGGAAAAATATGCGAACCACGGCCTCGTGGTGATCGGCGTGCACGCCCCGGAATTTGCCTTCGAGAAGAAGGTCGACAACGTCAAGAAGGCGATCGGCGACTTCCAGATCGGCTATCCCGTCGCGATCGACAATGATTACAGCATCTGGCGCGCCTTCGAAAACAGCTACTGGCCTGCCGCCTATCTGATCGATGCCAAAGGCCAGATCCGCTACCACCATTTTGGCGAAGGCAATTACAACAGGACCGAAAAGGCCATTCAGGACCTGCTGCGCGAAGCCGGCAGTCAAACGACGGCAAGTGCGCCGGTCGTGCCGGATGCCAAGGGCGTGGAGGCGGGCCCCGACCTCGGCAACATCCGCTCCGGCGAAACCTATCTCGGCTACGAACAGGCGGCGAACTTCGCCTCTCCGGAAGGGCTGCAGCCAGACACGCCGCATAACTACTCGATCGCCGAACCCGGCCTCAATGGCTGGGGCCTGTCGGGAACCTGGACCGTCGGCCGGGATCAGGCGACGCTTGATCAGCCGGGCGGCGGCATCACTTATCGCTTCAGCGCCCGCGATCTGCATCTCGTTCTTGGTCCCGGCGCCGGCAGCAAGCCGATCCGATTCCAGGTGAAGATCGACGGCAAGGCGCCAGGACCTGACCACGGCGCAGACATCGATGCGGGCGGCAACGGTACGGTGACCGCGACCAGGCTTTACCAGCTCGTCCGCCAGTCCGGCACGGTCGCCGCCCGCAACTTCGAGATCAGCTTCCTCGATCCTGGTGTGCAGGCCTACGCCTTCACCTTCGGCTGAACCTGAAACGCATCAATATCCCGATCATCAACGCGACCCAAAGGAGTAATAGTCATGAACAGACATCTTGCTTTCACGGCAGCTCTCGCATTCGCCACCACCACCATCGCATTCGCGGCAGAGGCTGCCGCGGTCAAGAACATCGTGATCGTACACGGCGCGCTGGCCGACGGCTCAGGATGGCGCAAGGCGACGGACATTCTCGAAAAGCGCGGCTTCAACGTCACCATCGTCCAGCAGCCCATCACCTCGCTCGACGACGATGTGGCGGCGACCAAGCGCGTTCTCGACCTGCAGGAAGGACCGACCCTGCTCGTCGGCCACAGCTATGGCGGCATGGTCATCACCGAAGCCGGCAATGATCCCAATGTCGCGGGCCTCGTCTATGTCGCGGCGTTCCAGCCCGACAAGGGAGAAAGTCTGCTCAGCCTCGCCAGCTCGAAGCCTGCCGGCAGCATGGATATAAGGGAAACGAAGGACGGCAAATATCTCTATCTCGATCCGGGCGCCTTCGCCGCGGATTTCGCAGCCGACCTTCCGCAAGCGGAAGCCGCTTTCATGGCAAAGTCACAGGTCTTTGCCTCGAAGCAGGCATTCTCCGCCAAGATCACCCAACCGGCATGGCGGACCAAGAAAAGCTGGTCGATCGTCGCTACCGAGGATCGCTCCATCAACCCCGAGCTCGAGCGTGACATGGCAAAACGTGCCGGAAGCGACGTGACCGAGATCAAGGCCAGCCACGCCGTCTTCGCCTCCCAACCGGAAAAGGTTGCCGATGCGATCGAAACGGCAGCAAGGAAAGCCGGCGAGTAGCGTGCGCAGCCAGGAATGTTCCTAAGCAGTCGCGAGGATGAAGCCTCTGGTCGGAAGGGTACCCGACMAGAGGCGTGACGAAGTCGCCCCGTGACCCTGCCGGCCGAGAATGTCGCTCTCGTCGTCACCCCGCTCCCCGCAGCAGAAGTTGGCATCATCGATACATTTTTGTGACTATTCCATCAAAAAATGAAAAATAAGTCACGAATTCCCATTTCAAATTGACGGCTTTCCCTATAAAATTGCGACGTTATTCCATGTCGCGCGCAACCGCCCGGTGCAAAAGCTGTATCTCGGCGCAAATGCCGGATCGTAGATCAAGGGAGAAACCAGATGGGAATGGCAGTCCCTTGTTATAGTTTCATCAGAACACTATTGCAGTGTAAACGATAAGGGAGACATGCGATATGGATAGTCGCAGGGGCCGGCGCATCGCAGTCTTATCCGAGGCCCTTTCACGACATCGCATTCTGCACATCAAGAATGCTGCCGAGATCCTGGGCGTCTCGGAGATGACGGTTCGGCGTGATGTCAGCGCCAATGCAGGCCAATTCGCGTTTCTCGGCGGCCATATCGTTCCGGCTGTCGAAGCGGAAAACGATCCTTATGAAATTTCCAGGGCCGCCGACAGTCATGCTGCTGCAAAACGACAAATTTGCACACAAGCCATTGATTACATTCACCATGATGACACGGTCTTTTTCGATTGTGGCACCACCTTACCCTATCTGGTCGATCTTCTCCCAGACCGGATTCACATAACGGCGATCTGCTACGCCATGAATGTCGCCGATCGTCTAACGCGAAAACCAAACGTTCGCCTTGTTATGCTCGGTGGTCTTTACCACCCCGCATCGGCGAGCTTTTCCGGTGCCTCGGGGCTGGAAATGCTCGACCAGCTTGTGATCAACGTGGCATTTCTTTCTGCAGCCGGTGTCGATGCCCGGCGTGGCGCGACCTGCGCGCATTTTCACGAAGCGGAAATCAAGAAAAAGGCGATGTCTCGGGCACGAAAGAATATTCTCCTCGCCGACAGCAGCAAAATCGGCAAGTTGAAACCAGCCTTTTTCAGCGACATGAAGTCGTTCGATGTGGTCATCACCGAAAACGGTATGAACGACTTCGACTGAGAAATCCGCATTTTTTCGGCGTCTGTCGAAATCTAAACTTGACGCGGTAGGACAGTGATGCAAACCTAACAAACAATGAAAAGAAAATCACATTTGAGCCAGTTGTGAAGCTTCCGCTGCGTGCATCTGTACGGATGCAACAAGACCTTCACGCTCTGACCGGGAGGATTCTATTTGGAAACCGTTGCTGTTCACAATGCGGCAAACGCGACGCATCATGGAGCCCCTTCGCGATCGCCGGACGGCACCCATAACCGGCCGCGCAATACCGGTATGGAACTCGATCTGTCGTGGGTGCTTGACACCCGGGTCAACCTGTCTGCCACCGAGCGCCGCATAGCCTCGCTTCCCGGACGCCGCACCGTCAAAAAGGACGCACAGGCAGCTTGGCTCCTGAAGGCGGTGACCTGCATCGATCTGACGACATTGAACGGCGACGATACCCCCGAGCGCGTCAAACGGTTGTGCGCGAAGGCGATGAATCCGATACGCGCCGACATTCTGGATTCGCTTGGCATGAGCGGCCGTTCGATCACCACCGGCGCCATCTGCGTCTACCATCGTTTTGTTGCAACGGCCGTCGAGGCGCTTGGGGATTCCGGCATTCCGGTCGCCGCGGTTTCGACCGGTTTCCCTGCCGGTCTCAGCCCGCACCACCTCAAGGTCAAGGAAATCGAGGCGTCGGTTGCCGATGGCGCGAAGGAAATCGACATCGTCATCACCCGCGAGCATGTGCTGACCGGCAACTGGACAGCACTCTACGAGGAAATGCAAGAATATCGCGCCGCCTGCGGTAATGCGCATGTCAAGGCTATTCTAGCGACCGGCGACCTGAAGACGCTCCGCAATGTCGCCAAGGCCTCGCTGGTCTGCATGATGGCGGGAGCCGATTTCATCAAGACCTCAACCGGCAAGGAAGGCGTCAATGCGACGCTGGCGGTGACATTGACCATGCTGCGGGGGATCCGCGCCTATCAGGAGCGCACCGGCATCAAGATCGGCTACAAGCCGGCCGGTGGCATTTCCGCGGCGAAAGACGTGTTGAACTACCAGTTCCTGATGAAGGACGAACTGGGGCGCGAGTGGCTGGAGTCTGATCTCTTCCGCATCGGTGCATCGAGCTTGCTTGCGGATATCGAGCGGCAGCTGGAGCATCACGTCACCGGTGCCTATTCGGCCCTCAACAGACACCCGATTGGATGATCCAGATGACTGTTGCAAAGTATTTCGACGAAATGTCCTACGGCCCTGCCCCTGAATCCGATATCGAAGCTCGCGACTGGCTAGCGCGCCACGCTTCCGGTTTCGGTCACTTCATCAATGGCGCGTTCGTGGCCTCCGCGTCGGGCAAGAACTTCGACACGTTCGAGCCGGCCACCGGCAAGGTCCTGGCGAAGCTCGCGAACGGCGGCGCGGCGGATGTGGACAATGTGGTTGCTGCGGCCCGCAAGGCACAGGCGTCATGGGCGCGCCTGCCGGGCCACGCGCGGGCGCGCCATCTCTATGCGCTTGCCCGGATGATCCAGCGCCATGCGCGTCTGATTGCTGTGGTCGAGGCTATCGACAACGGCAAGCCGATCCGCGAGACCCGCGATCTCGACGTGCCGCTGGCAGCTCGTCATTTCTATCATCACGCCGGATGGGCGCAAATCCAGGACACGGAATTTGCCGATCATGTGCCGGTGGGCGTCGTCGGCCAGATCATCCCGTGGAATTTCCCATTCCTGATGCTGGCCTGGAAAGTGGCGCCGGCTTTGGCGCTCGGCAACGCCGTCATCCTGAAGCCTGCCGAATACACGTCGCTGACGGCGCTTCTCTTTGCCGAACTAGCATCCGCAGCGGGCCTTCCGCAGGGTGTGCTCAATATCGTGACGGGAGAAGGCGAAACAGGCGCGCTGCTCGTCGGGCATGAGGATATCGACAAAATTGCCTTTACCGGATCGACCGAAGTCGGGCGCGTTATTCGCGAGCGTACCGCAGGTAGCGGCAAATCGTTGACGCTGGAACTCGGCGGCAAGTCACCTTTCGTCGTTTTTGACGACGCCGATATCGATGGCGCCGTGGAAGGCGTCGTCGATGCGATCTGGTTCAACCAGGGACAGGTCTGCTGCGCCGGCTCGCGGCTTCTGGTCCAGGAAGGCATTGCCGATCTTTTCCATGAGCGGCTGAAGCGCCGCATGCAGACATTGCGGGTCGGTCAGCCTTTGGACAAGTGCATCGATATGGGTGCGATCATCGCGCCCGTGCAGTTGACGCGTATTGAAGCGCTGGTGAAAAAGGGAGTTTCAGAAGGAGCGACACTGCATCAGGCTAAGATCGACCTGCCGAAGGGCGGCAGCTTCTACCCGCCGACGCTTCTCAGCGGCGTGCAGCCGACCTCGATCGTCGCGACCGAGGAAATCTTCGGGCCGGTTGCGGTCTCCATGACTTTCCGCACACCGGAAGAGGCTATCCAGCTTGCCAATCACACCCGCTACGGCCTCGCCGCCAGCGTCTGGAGCGAGACGATCGGCTTGGCGTTGAATGTTGCGGCAAAGCTCGCAGCCGGCGTGGTCTGGGTGAATGCCACCAATCTTTTCGATGCCGCCGTCGGTTTTGGCGGCAAGCGCGAATCCGGATTCGGCCGCGAAGGCGGACGGGAAGGTTGCTACGAATATCTGAAGCCGAAGGCTTGGGTCGGCCGCAAGGCGCGAGCAGCAATGCCCGCCCTTTCGCAGGTGAAGCCGGTTGCCGGCGATTTTGCCCTGCCCAGTATCGACCGGACGGCAAAGCTCTTCATCGGTGGCAAGCAGGCGCGCCCGGACGGCAATTATTCCCGTGTCATCACCTCCCCCAAGGGCAAGGCGATCGGTGAGGTCGGCGAAGGCAACCGCAAGGACATCCGCAATGCAGTGGTTGCCGCACAGGCCGCCTCCGCCTGGTCGAATGCGACCACGCATAACCGCGCCCAGATTCTCTACTACATCGCCGAGAACCTCAGTGGTCGCGCCGACGAATTCGCCTCGCGGATAACAGCGATGACCGGAGCTTCCGCAGCCAATGCAAACGCCGAGGTCGACGCCGCGATTTCGCGTCTCTTCACCTACGCAGCCTGGGCGGACAAATATGAAGGCAGCATTCACCAGCCGCCGCTTCGCGGCGTAGCTCTGGCCGTGCCGGAAGCCATCGGCGTCGTTGGCGTCATATGCCCGCCGGAAGCGCCGCTGCTCGGCTTTATCAGTCTGGTTGCGCCGTTGATTGCCACCGGCAATCGTGTCGTCGCGGTGCCGAGCGAGCCCTTCCCGCTTTCGGCCACGGATTTCTATTCCGTTCTGGAAACGTCGGATGTGCCTGCCGGTGTCGTCAATATCGTCACCGGGTCGGCGATCGAACTGGCAAAGATCCTCGCCGCGCACAATGACGTTGATGCGTTGTGGGCCTTCGGCTCCGCGGAACTTTCGACGACGGTGGATAAGCTGTCTTCGGGCAATCTCAAGCGAACCTTCGTGGACAACGGCAAGGCGACGGACTGGATGGACAGAGCCGCTGCCGAAGGCGCGCTGTATCTTCGCCGCGCTGTGGATGTGAAGA
>NZ_JBFUAY010000053.1:0-37115 GCF_056406015.1 Rhizobium sp. P1_E1
GGCGGGTTCGACAGAGACTTGCAGACAAACTGGTGGCCGTTCGTCCGCCAGCAGATTGCGGGACTGGCACCCACCCGTCCGCGCGACGCCGACGTGATGGAACGAATTCAAAATCCGCGCAGCGGAACGGCGTGGCTTCAAGACCAGTATCCGGCGCATCTTCACATCAACATCCTTCCCGGACTTCAGGCAAGCGGTTGGGGACGCAGGATGATCGGCACGGAGCTTCAAGCGCTTCGGAATCACGGGGTCGAAGCCGTGCATCTCGGGGTCGACCCAAACAACGAACGCGCCAAGGGTTTCTACCGTCACCTTGGCTTTTCCGAATTCGAGCACGATGGCTCCGTCGCCTTTGCTATGCGGATTGATCAGGGATTGGGTTGAAGCACTTCCTGGTTTCTGCCAGGCACGGCAAGGCCCTGTCTCGTAGGTATAAGGACCCTTGATTGGCGAAAATCTCACACGCCCAGAGCTGCCTGCTCCCCACAAGGCAAGATCAGCGTGTCCATCTGGATGAATGTCCGCCTGAAGGCGTGGTGCCATAATCGGCAGTAAAACAGGTTGCTCGGCGGAAAGCTGTCCATCAATCGAGGGCTTCATCATGAGCAAATCCTCGGCAGCCAGGTTCAAGGGGTCGGCGGGGCGCAAAAAGGGAAATAGCCAGGTAAGCCTCGGCCGGTTCCTCTTTGGGCGATCTTGGCGAGCGCACGGCTGACCAGACGATACGTATGGCGCATACTTCTACTCGACCCTCTTTATTTCATCGCGCATTTTCATCGCACGTTAATCCAAAGCCTACAGCTGGCCTCCCATTTGTCAAGGACATAGACAAATTACTTACTTCGATGTATTGAATTCCAGTTGGTCTCGATAGTTGCGAACTCAAAATCGCCCCCATTAAGTATGTGCTCCGAACTAATTGGACTGAGCTAGCCGGATGGCAATGACATCTTCTGTCGCACAGACTCCGATCGCACGAAAAATTTCAACCAATGCCGTCATCCGAACCGTGTTCGCCAACGGATCGATCTCTCGCGCCGATATTGCCAAGCTAACCGGCTTGTCAAAGCAGACCATTTCCGATGTCGTGCGCGACCTTGAGGATAACGGCTGGCTGAAACCAGTCGGGCAGACTGATGGTCGCCCGGGCCGGAATGCGATCACCTATGAAATCAATGCCAGAGCGGGACTGGCCGTCTCCATCGATCTCGGGAGCACCAAGATTGCTGCGGCTATTTGCGATCTGTTAGGGAATGTGGTTGCTGAAACCAAAGTATCCACCGATCCGCGCGGCGGAATGCATCTCGTCAATCAGTTCAGTGATCTTATCGTGGAACTCGCATTTGCGGCCGGGACGACTGCCGACAAACTTCGTCTCGTCGTTCTCGGCAGTCCCGGTGTGCTCGATCCGGCCACCGGACATATCAACGTAGCGCCAAGCATCCCCGGCATCGACGCCATAAATCTGCGGCAAGTCTTCAGCGACAGAATGGGGATACCCGTGATCGTTGAAAATGACGTCAACCTGGCCGCGCAAGGGGAGAAATGGCGGGGACACGGTGTCGAAACCAGCAATTTTGCTTTCGTTGCTCTCGGCACGGGCGTCGGCATGGGCATCATCGCCAACGGAACTCTGTTGCGCGGCGCGCGTGGGGCGGCCGGCGAAATCGCCTATCTTCCGATCGGTGGAGATGCTTTTGATCCTGGTGGATTTACGCTTGGAACCTTTGAGAGTGCGGTCGGCAGCGTCGCTATGTTGCGCCGCTACGTCGGTTTCGGCGGGCGTAATGCATCCACCGTGGCCGATCTCTTCGCCGCGTTTAATGCGGGAGAAACAAGCGCCGTGGCCGCAATCGAAGAGACGGCAAGGCTGGTCGCAGTCGCCATTGCTGCGATCGGAGCGGCACTCGATCCTGAACTGGTAATCACCGGTGGCAGCATCGGCGCAAGACCGGAACTCGTAAACGCCATCCGCGGTTTCCTGCCGCGTTGTACGCCTTATCCGCCGCGCATCGAGATCAGTCGCTTTGGGAACCGGGCCGCCCTCATGGGAGGAATGGGAATCGCGGTCGAGCGCATGCATGACGATCTATTTGGGGTAAAATTGAGGGAAGTTTGAAGAGTGTGCGCCTTAGGAAGCGAAACCGGCCAACGTGACAGCGCGGCCACTTGAGAAGCGCTGGAAATGCGCTAGATTTTCGATCATGATAACAGCAACGCAGATACGCGGCGCGCGYGCCATGATCGGAATGAGCATCGAAGAGCTCGCCGCCGCTAGCGGGCTGCCGGTCGAGACCGTGACAGCGCTGGAAAACGGCGAATTCGCGGGCGAGCCGCACGCGCTGTTCGATGTGCGCAGCACGCTCGAGGCGAACGGCATCATCTTCCTGTCGAGCGGCAATCAGGATGAAGGCGGCCCCGGCATCCGGTTACGCGCACGCAGTTCCAGCGATGACGGCATCCGACCGGAAAACCTCAACGCCGCTAACGACGACTGACGGAACCAATCGGTCGCCCGAGCGTTTTGCTGTCCCATAACATATCGGGGGCAATCTCTTGAATCGCAGCAATGGTCTCTACGTCATCATCGGCGTTCTTGTCGTCGCCGTCATCGGCCTCGGCGCCTATATCTTCCACGAGGAAAACAAGCCGCAGGGGATCGAGATGAGCATCGGTAAGAACGGTGTCTCGATCGAACAGAACTGATCTTCAAAGATAGGTTTTTGCAAGGTCGGCGAGTTTGCCGCCGTCCTTCACGCCCTGCCTGTAGAGCTGAATGATGACCGCACCAATCCGCTCGGCCTCCGGCGTCGTTTTGACCAGGCCGCGTTCATCGCAGACCTTGTCGAGCACTTGTGAAAGCAGATCGAGATCTTCCGAAAATAGCGGTAAATCATGCGGATGAATTGATGACCGTAACATCATGCCGCAATCCTCCGAGGGCAAACGCATCCACGCTTGGATCGCCGGCCGCCCTCCGCAACCGTCATAAAGTCATTATGCGCGAGGGCCTGAACTTTAGCAACTGCGCAAATTCCCGTGGGACAAAATTTGGAACAAAATTTTGTCCCACGCGTTGTGGCCGCGTTTTGTAGCAGAAATCCATGAGTGCAGATGTGAGTGAAAAACGCTTTCCCTCCCCCGTCCGGGTCGTTTCTCCAAACAGCAGCCTGATCGTTTCCACCGTCTGGGAGGCCGCCGAATATCTGAAACGGTGGCCGAGCAAGCGTGGGCGCGATTATCGAGTTGCGCGCCAGCACTGCCTGGATGCGCTCGACGGATTGTGCAGCCCGCGCGCAGCACAGACTTCCTTTATCACGGCAGCGAAAACGGCAGGATTGCTGGTGTAACAGGGGTTAGCTGTTGCGGCCGCCCGCGGCGACTCGTTGGGGATGGATGGAGCCTTCCATGATCACCTTGGCGGTAATCTCAATCACCCGCTCCTCGGCGAGTTCGGCAAGCGCGAGGGCGACATCGCCTTCCGACCAGCCGGCTTTGACGGCCTCGTCCGACAGTGCCTGGAACGCGCTGGCGAGGCTCTGCCTGCAAGTTAGATTGTGCTTCATATCCGCCATGCGCTCGACTAGGCTATCTGTGATCGGGATAATGTTAATCTACACATATTCGCGAGAATGCGAAGAGGTTTCAGATTTTTTTCAATCCAAAATTGGGTTGATAACTTCAAAACTGGGTATAGCCTTAACAAAAGGCAACAAATACCGCCTCCCCCACTGAGGGAGTACCAAAAAGAACTAAAGGATTTATTTGCGATGCACTCTCAAAGAGTATTTCATCGCCTTATTTATTTTAAATGGTCGACGCGGCCGGAGCCGATGCAGCGGCCTCTTGGGCCACGAGAATGCGGAAAACCCGAATGCGGCCCGTTTTCAGCATCTTCTCGGCACCCTGTCAATCAGCTTCGGGATCCCGATGGAGCGGGCGTCGGGCGCATTGGAGGATGTCGCGCGCAGTCGGTACAGCCAAACGGCGGGCGCTCCCTTAGCCTAAGTAGCCGCGAACGCCTTCGGTGTTAATCACCTTAATACCACAACGACACCACACTCCCGTCAAAGTCCGCCCTACCATTGCGGTGGCGGCTCACTTCTTCAGATTTTCAGGAGGTAAAATGTCTATCGAACTAGACGCGACTACCTATGTACACGCCAAGCCGGCGACAGCCCATTCCTATATTTTGCCGGCCGTTGTCGATGTTCTCGAGAACAGTTTCCAGGAGGCAAATGAAACGGCAGTCTTCGACCTCGGTTGTGGCACCGGCGGTGCTGCCGCCGTGCTTGCGGAAAAAGGCTATGACGTCGTCGGTGTCGATCCCTCCCAGGACGGCATCGCGAAAGCGAGAACGGCCCACCCTGATCTTTCGCTGGAAATCGGTTCCGGTTACGAAGATCTTTCCAGCCGGTATGGAACCTTCGATGCGGTCATCAGTCTCGAGGTGGTGGAGCATGTCTATGATCCCAAGGCCTTCTCGACCACCATTTACGATCTGGTGAAGCCTGGCGGCATCGCGGTCGTATCGACGCCTTTCCACGGCTACTGGAAAAATCTGGCTCTGGCCGTGAGCGGAAAGATGGACGACCATTTTATGCCCCTCAAGGACCATGGCCATATCAAATTCTGGTCTCCCGAAACGCTCAGCACGCTGYTGGTCGAAACTGGCTTCGAAGACGTCGAATTCGAATATGTCGGAAGAATTCCGTTGCTGGCGAAATCGATGATCGCGATCGCTCAGAAACCGCACTGAAGGCGGCCCCAAGGCCCGCCGCCGTTTGCAATGGCGGCGCTATAGCTCGCCTGCAACATGAACAAATGACATTGTCGTTCGGGACGTTCGGTTCCCGTTTCAGCATTTCTGCCTATGTCTCGTTCCGTTTCCGCCGCTAGCGGGACGCAAAAAATGAGATTCTGACTGGGATTTCAAGGGGATAAATGGTCGGGGCGACTGGACTCGAACCAGCGACCCCTTGACCCCCAGTCAAGTGCGCTACCGGGCTGCGCTACGCCCCGACCTGCCGAAACGGCTTGCTTCGTTTAGTTTTTCAGCGCGTGCAATGCAAGCGGAAAAACTTCGCCTCCAACAAAAAGGAAGCAGTTTGCCGGAATGGTCAGATCGTGGCGAGCTTCAGCCGGCCTTCGGCGGTTTGGATTGGCTGCCATGCCTGGTAGTTGGCGATCGAAAAATGCGGTGTTTCGAAGGGTGTGGCGTGGGTTTCGGTGATGACGGTAACGCCGGCGCCGGCAGCTTCGCCAGCGAGGATGCCGGCGACGGCATCTTCGAAGACCAGGCATTTTTTCGGATCGACGCCGAGGCGGCTTGCGCCGAGCAGATATCCTTCGGGGCTGGGCTTGCCTGATTTGACCTCCTGGCCGCTGACGATGACCTTCGGCATCGGGATGCCGGCGGCGGCCATGCGGCGCCTGGCAAGCTCGATCGGCGCCGAAGTGACGATTGCCCACCTGCCCTCGGCGATGGCGGAGAGGAAGCGGACGGCGCCGGGGATCTCGACGATGCCGGAGACATCCTGCATTTCCTCGGCGAGCAGCAGATCCGCCTCGTGGGCCGGATCGACGCCGGGCAGGCCGAGCCCGCGGATAACGTCGGAGGCGCGGATGCCATGGATCGTCTTCAGGAAGACCTCCGGCTCGAAGCCGTGGCGTCTTGCCCATTCGCTCCAGACGCGTTCGACAACGGCAATGGAATTCAGCAGCGTTCCGTCCATATCGAAAAGGAAGGCATCGTAGGACCTGTCGAGGATGTCATGGAGAGCGGGCACGGGCGTTTCCTTGCGGGTCCACAGCGCGCCGCTCGTCTTTGAAGACGCGCAAAGGACGCTGGGACATTTTGAAGCTAAGCAGGCGAGTAACGGAGAGCGGCGGCAGCGTCAACGTCAGTCGTTGACGTCGGGATGCGTGACGTTTCTAACGTCGGCCAGACCGCGGGCAGCATCGCGGCTGCCAGTCGCAGCAGCGGCTTCGAAGATGCGGGTCGCATCGCCGTACATTTTGAGATTGAGATAGCAGTAGCCGCGCAGAACCATCAGGTCGATACGCTCCTGCTGCAGTTGGGCGCGCTGATCGAGATAGATGAGGGTTTCGCGATAACGACCGGCGTCAAAGGCTGAAAGCGCACGGTCGGCGAGGATCGCCACCTGAAGCTCGGCGGCACGCTGGCGGTTTTGCGGCGCCTTGGTGGCTGCGACGGCGGCATTGCCGGAGAGGCCGGCGCGGAGATAAGCCAGGCTCTGGCCGTAGGCTGCGTCTTCACGGACCTTGCGGGCCGGGCTTCGCAATGCCGCCTCGAAGGCCGAGACTGCCTCCATCGGCCGGTTGATATCCATCAGGCACCAGCCACGCGACAGCGCGTCGGCCGGGCTGAGCTGTCCGGCATCGATTGTCGTCGAGCAGCCGCGCGTCTGGCGCCGACCACGCGGAACGGTCACCGTCTCCATCGCCGGCCCCGCCGCGCGAACGACCACTTCCGACCCCGGCTGCAGGGTGACGCGGCGCTCGGCCGGAAGTGGCTCCGTCGGGGGACGCTGTGTCGGTTGAGCCGGTTGCTGTGCTGCAAGCCCCCCCTTCTCCGGCGGCGGCGTGACGGCGTTCGGCGTCAGGGAGGACGTATCTTCGAGATTGGTGATCCGGCTCGACCGGCCGGCCCAGGAGCGCTGGAGGTCGAGCACGCCCTTGCGGTCGCTCAGCTGCTCGCGGGTGATGACAAGGCCATAGGCGGACGGTTCGTCATCTGGTTTCCAGGCAAGCGCCGTCTCGAACCACCGTGCAGCGGTCTGGAACTGGTTGAGGGAGCGGGCATACCAGCCGAACTGCTGCGCCGTCGGTACGTATTTCCGAGCGATGACCTCGGCGGCAATGCGATGCAGCACGTCTTCGGCCAAATCGGCCGGCGGCTGCAACGCCATCAGGTTGGCGGTGGCGGCGAGATAGGTTGATGTCGCATCCTCGGAATCGGCACGCCAGCGGAACATCACGTCCTCGGCTTCCTCAGGCGCCTTGCGGGCAATCAGCGCCAGCGCTAGCCCCTGCGAAGCAGTGGCCGAATCTTGCTTGGCTCGGGCGGCGCGGAACCACTTCTCGGCATCGGCATCATTGTTGCGGCGAAGCTGGTACCAGCCGAGCAGCAGCGCATCGGAGGCAAGCCCCCCAGTCTCGGCGAGTTTTTCGAGGCGGGCGACATAATCGGGCGCGATGGCGAGATTCGGATCGTCATTGCCCTCGGCCATGAATCGTCGGGCGAGGTTATCGCGGATCGCATCGAATTCCTTGCTGCCGTCGGCGGCAGGCCGCTCGAGTGTGAGCAGTGCCTGCATCGGCTGGTAGCCGAGCAGCGTCGAGGCCTTTTCGACCGTCGCCTGCCGCTCGGCCGGATTGGTGCAATTCTTCAGGATATAGGTGTAGGCATCCTGGCCGCGCTTCGCCCTCTCCGTCTGGATGAAGGCTTCGGCGACGCGCCAGAGAACATCGACCTCGCTGCAGGTGAGCAGGCTCGGTGTTGCGGCGGCAATATCGACCACCGTCGCATATTGCTTGAGGTCCGACGCATTGACGAGGCGGGCACGGGCCTCGGCGACGTCGAGCCGGTCGAGCAGATCGGCCGGCGGCTGCCATCCGGCATCGGCTGCCTGGCGGTCGGCGACCGCCTTGCGCAGCTCCGCATAGCGGCCATCGGAATAGAGTTGCCACATGGCCTCGAGCCGTTTGTCGCCATTCTGCGGCACGGCGAGCGGATCGGCCGGCGGAACCCAGTTCGGGTAGAGCGCCTGAAGGCGGGAGATTTCGGCTTGCAGGCGCACCTTGTCGCCGCGGCTGGCGAAATAACGAAGCGCGCTTTCATCAACGGTAGGCTGCGGCGGCGCGGCGGCCTGTGGTGGAGCCTGTGGCTCGGAAACGATGGGGGGCGTGACCGGCGCCGGCTGGACGGCCGTCTGAGGTGCCACAGGTTGCGGTGCTACGGGCGGCGAGACTGCAGGCTGCCGTGCTGCGGCATTCGGCACGGGTGTATCCAGTGCTGGCGGTGACGGGGATGTGATCGCCTCGATCTTGTCGGCCACCAGCTGCGCATTGAATTGGGGATTGCCGGCGGAAGCATCAGTCGGCTTGATGCGGCCCATCATCATCAGTTCCGGCGCCGGCTTGGCGGCAGATCCAAGGCCGAACCTTTCCTGCAGAGCGGCACGATCTTTCAGCCCGGTGACGAGGGTCGCCACCACGACTGCCGCTGATACCGCCACGAGAGAAGACTTCACAGACACTCCGGATGCTTCTCCCCGATATAGGCCAGTCCCAGCAGCTGAAGCGTGGACGGATAATAGAGTGCGGGCGCAAATTGCAGGGCCGAACCCGGCAGCTTGGTCCCGTCGAGTACACAGGCCACAACATCGTTAACAATTCGATAACCGGGGTCCGGCAGCACGGTCTTCGGCCGGCCGGTGGTCAGATCGATGGTCGCGGGAACACCGTCTTTCGACATCCCCTGCTGCAGACGGGTCAGCAGGGCCTTGTCGGTGACGCCGCCGCGAACGAGATAGAGCGGGATGCGGATGGCGTTATAGGCGAATTCGGCGTCGAAACCCTGCGCAGGCTGCGGCTGGCCGCTGAGACTGACCCATTCGGCGGGAAGCTTGCGCGGGCCGAACTGCATCGTCTTCAGCAGCGCCACGCCATCTTCCGACAGTTGTTTCCAGGCATCCGACGGAGCGAGCGCCGCCATCACCGGGATAGCCTCGTAAATCCAGTAGGACGGGTTGACGACGGGACCGTCGTCACGGTCGGTGCCGGTAAACCCCTCGCTTCCCGGCAACAGGAGTGTGTGGCCGGCCGAGCGCACAACGGTTTCGGCAAGCAGCGCCTGCGCCATGCGGGAGGCGGCGAGGATATAGTCCTCGCGTTTCCACGCCGTGCCGGCCAGCGCCAGCGCATAGGCGATCAGCATGTCGCCATCCGAGGCATTGTTGGTATCGGAGACGTGCGGCTTGATGTTTGGATCCCATTTCCAGACGGCCAGGCCATCGTCGCGCAGCAGCAGTTCGGTGCGGGTAAAATACCAGATCTGTTCGAAATCGGCGGGGCTTGCCGAGAGATAGGCGAGCAGCATGCCGTAGCCCTGCCCTTCGCTATGGCTGATATTGCCGTTGCCGTTATCGACGATGCGGCCGGTCGCATCGAGAAACTTCGCCTTGTAGGCCGACCATGCGCCGGCATTGATCATCGCCTGCTGCGCAACGGCGGGCGTTCCCGCGGGAGCGAGYGCGACCGATGCCGCAAACAGGAGCGCGCGTAACCGTCTCATTTCGACCGACCCAGCCTTCCGAGCATGCTCGAGGTGGTGATCCCGATCAGCAGTACAAAGACGACCAGCAGGAAGGCATAGGAGAGGATATTCGTCGACAGCCAGTTGGCGGCGATCAGGCGGAAATTGGCGATCGACCACGGGGTGGACGGCACGAAATCAAAGCGGGTGACGGGCACCGTGTCGATCTTTCCAGTTTTGCTCGAATAGGTGGTGATGTGGCCTGATATCTGCGGCCAGTTCAACTGCTCGGTCAGGACCTCGAGCCCCGCGCGCAAATCCTTCGCCGACGGCGCCGTCACCACCGTCCATGAGCCCGCTCCCGCGGGGCTGGAGCCCTGGGCAACCATAAGCGTGGCGGCGTTGGGCGGGGTAAAGATCTCCTCGGCGCCGGGAACGAATTGCAGCGAACTGCGGGAGATATCGAAATTGCGCGACAGCCACTCGCGGAAAGCAGTGATCCGGCTGCGCAGGACACCGCCGCTGACTTTGGAGTTCCACTCTTCGAAGGCCGTACCGGTGTCGACGACGCCCGCCTGCGTTTCGACGACGGGGCGCCACGAGGCCTGGCTCGCCGTAGAGATATTGGTCTGCGTCAGCGCGGTTGCCGGCATCTGCGAGATGGAACCGATGAAGATGGCGTCGCGATCGCCGATCATGTTCGGCGAGGCGACGGTTTCGACGGCGATCGGATGGCCGGCCGTGATCGCCATCTGGCCGAGCAACGTGGCGGCGGCCGAAAGTGTGTCGGCATCGACGCGGTCGATAAAGAGCGGCGTCGGCTCCGTGGCCCGACCATAGGGATAGGCGGTGCCGGCCATCGCCGCCAGATTCGGACGCTGGCCGACGCGGGCGAAATCCGGAATCTCCAGCTCTGATGTATCGAACAGGGCAAAGCGCGGGGTGGCGCCGGCGGTCGCGCCCGGCGCGCAGGCGGCATCGTCCTTGGTCATCAGGATCGCCTCGATCGCCACCGAATTGAGACCTGGCTTGAAGTGCCGCATCGTCACGCGGATCGGCAGATGGCGGAGAATACCGCCAGTGGTCGTGGTGATCGGTACGGTGGAGGCGATGTTGTCGTTGACGTAGATATCGATGTGGCTGCCGGGCAGCACGTTGTCGGTATAGGCGGCGTCGAGCAGCACCTTCGCCTCGCCATAGGCATTGGCATAAAAATCCGCCGGCACGGCAATATTGAAGCTCGTACGCAACCGCCGGCCGGAGAATTCGGTGGTCTTCACACCGAGCTGAGACAGGGCGATATTCGTATCGGAAAAGACCAGCGGCGCGTTCGGCGCGCTCCAGCGCTCGGTGGTCAGCACGTCGCGGCGAACATCCGAGGACCGGTCTGTCGGCGAGACGATAGTGTCGATCGCCGAGGAGACCGCCTGCCAGGAGGGGCCGCTGATCAGAAGTAGCGGCGAGCCGCTGCGTGGGTCGGTGACGAAAGCGGCGAGTGCCGCACTTTCAGCGCCGGGCGGCAGACCAGGAAAGAGCGGCCGCAGCTCCGCCGCGGTGCCGACGAGCACACTGAGCTTGCCAGGGCCGGCGGCCGGAAGCGAAGCGGTGCTGAAGGCAAAGATCTGGTTCGGCATGCTGCTCAGCACCGACAGGCCCTGCGCCAGCCGCAGCAGCGGCTTGGTGGTTCCCGGCTGCTCCAACGCGGGGACAACGATGTCGAACTCCGTCTTGCCCGCACCGTCAACGCCGATGGCGCGGATTGCGTCGGCGCTCGCCAGCTGGGCAACGTCCATGCCGGCAAAGCTCAGATAGGTTCCGGCCGGATCGATATTCGACCACAGTTCATAGGTGGACTGAATGCTGCAGTCGGTTCGGTGGCGCTGGCCGGCTTCGAAGGTGACGAGATTGGCGCCCGGCTGCAGCAGACCAGTTGGAACCTCGAAGGTGACGGTCGAAGGGCCATCCGGTGAGCCGACGCGCTGCTGGCCGATCGGGCGATTGTTGAGATAGACGGTCAGCGCCGAGGCCTCGGGCGCGACGACGATCGAATTCTGGTAGGCGAAGGTGAAGCTTGCCTTGGCCGCCGCCTGCTCCGGTGTCAGATAAATAGACCATGACCGGCGATCGTATTCACCGCCGAGGCCGAGTTTCGAAAAGGGCACGACAAAGCGACGGACATCGCCGGCACGCAGCGGCGCAGCGCTGTTTGCCGCCGCTCCTGGCTGGAGCGCGGGCGGCTGCGACTGCGGTGACTGGACGGCGATCGGCGGAGGAACGGGAGCAGGAGCAGGAGCAGCCGGGGTTGCAGGTGCGGGTAAGACGGAAACCGGAGGCGCGGTGGCTGCGGACGGCGTGGGCGGCGTCAACCTCGGGGCAACAGACGCACCGGGCGGCCGTTCGCCGGACATGTCGAAGGGTGCCGTCTGCGCCTGGGCGAAGGCGGAGGCATTCAGCAGGAGAAGCGAGGCGGCGACGATCCTTCTCATCCGGCGTTGACCTTTGCCGCCTGCTGCTGGGCTTCTCGCTCCGGCCGCATACTGCGGAAGAAGTAAACGAGGCCGCGGCTCGTCTGGTAGAACGACATGCCGAGAAACCAGATGGTGCCGCGGATCAGGCCCGGATTGCGGCGGCGCGAGGCCTGGAACTGGGTCCACTGGTCAGAATTGGCAAACATCAGATCGGCGATCAGGCGATGGTCGAGCGCGCTTTTCGGCACGTACTGGCAACCGACATTGCTGATGTCGCCCGACGGCTCAATGTTGCGGACGATGAGCGGCAGGGTTTCCAGATCCGCGCCGCTATAGGGCCGGAAGCGGATTTCGCCGACGGCGCCGACCAGCATCTCGTCGAGATGCTTGTTGAAGATGTGCAGTCTTGCGCCGTGAACCGAAACATCTTCGATCGAGGCCGTGTACCACTTGCCGTTGGCGCCGAATTCGCAGCGCCGGTTGACGCGGACGCGACGGGACGAGGCGCGCTCGCCGCGCTCCGACACGACACCAAGTGCGCAGCCGGCCATGATCAGGTTGATGAGATTCCATCCGCCGACGACGAGCGTGACGTCGGCCTTATAGGGTTCGGCGTAGATCTTGTAGATGGTGATGACGAGCGCGACGATCTGCACCGCAAAGATGACGAAGAACGGCCGGCTGATCTCCGACAGACGGCTGACGGCGATCGATTCGTCCTTGGCGGTGACCTTGAAGGTCGGCTTCCTCGGATTGAGCATAACGGAGACGACAGCCGGCAGCAGATGCACGGTCTGGACATATTCGTAGAGCTCGGAAATCCAGGGCCAGCGAAACGACCCGTAGAGGTAGTTCTGCATCATCAGATTCACGAGCATATAGGCGAGCGTATAGGCAAGGAACTCGCCGCCGGAGGCGGTGAAGATCTCCAGATCGAAGAACAGGTAGAAGAGCGGCGCAAACAGGAAGATCGTGCGCGGGAACGGGAAGAGCCAGAAAAGCGTGGAGGACATGTAGCAGAAGCGCTGCGGGATCGTCAGGCCGCGCTTCAGCAGCGGGAAGCGGAAGCGCAGGATCTGCATCATGCCCTGCGCCCAGCGGCTGCGCTGGCCGATGAAGCTTGCAAAGGTGGCCGGCTGCAGGCCGGCGATCAGCGGCTTGTCGACATAGATGCTGTTCCAGCCGCTGCCATGGAGCGCCAGCGCCGTCTCGCAATCCTCGGTGATGCTGATGCCGCTGAAGCCGTTCTGGGATTCGAGCGCCCTGCGGCTCAGAACCGCGGCCGAGCCGCAGAAGAAGGCGGCGTTCCACTTATCGAGGCCGCGCTGGATGATGCCGTAGAACATCTCGTTCTCGCTCGGCATCTTGTCAAAGGTGCGCAGGTTGCGCTCCAGCGGGTCGGGATTGATGAAGAAGTGCGGGGTCTGGACAAGGAAAAGCTTCGGATCGTCCTCGAAGTAACCGACGGTCTCGAGCAGGAAATCGCGGGCCGGCGCGTGGTCGGCATCGAAGACGGCAATGAGTTCGCCGGTCGAAAGTTTCATCGCGTTGTTGAGATTGCCGGCCTTGGCATGCTCATTGCGGTCGCGCGTGAGGTAGCTGACGTCGAGATCGTCGCAGAGCTGCTTCAGCTCGATATGGCGGGCAGCAGCAGCCTGGGCTTCGAGCAGCTTGCCGGAGTTGCGCTTCTGCAAGGTGCCGCCGTCGTCGAGCAGCCAGACATGCAGCTTGTCGGCCGGATAATCCATGGCCTTGGCGGCGGCCAGCGTGTTTCCCAGCAGGCCGGCATCCTCGTTGTAGGATGGCACGAAGACGTCGACATGAGGGAAACGCTCATTCTTGGCGGCACGCGAGGGGCGCGACGGCAGCGGCGTCGCGACGATGAAGAGGCTGAGAGCCAGCATCGCAACGCTATACATTTCGGCAAGATAGAGCAGCAGGCCGGGAATGAAATTCTCAGGCTGGTTCAGAGGCGGCAGCGTATTGGTGGTGCGCCAGTAAACATAGCGCAACACGATCGATGTGCCGAACGCGAGCGCCACCAGGCGCCACGTCCCCTCGCCCTTCAGCACCTTGATCAGCGCCATCACAGTCACGACCGTGATGCTGGTGATGAGCTGGGTCTGCAGGTTGACCGGCAACGTGATCAGCACGATCATGCAGAGCGAAACCACGGCCCATATGATGACACTGCGGGCTTTGCGCATTGACGTTCCTTCGAAATTGCTCAACCGGGGCACCAACTGGCGCCCGCGGGCATGCATGCTCTATCTCCGGCAGGCAGCCGTCATGGCCGCGTCGCCTATGCAGTCCGGCGAAGGCACGGTGACGCCGATCGCCCTTACCGATTGTTCGATTGGCGCGGCGGCCGCATCCGGCCTTGCGCTCGTCTGCGGCGGCTCGCCCGGCAGCGGCACGCGCGGGCCGATGGCTGCAGGCACCGATGCGACGCCTTGAGCCGGTTGCGAGGTCGAGGCGCTGCGAACGGCAGCTGCCCGCGGCCGGCTGACTGTGGCCGGCGCCGGCTCGTAGCCGATCGGCATCGGGCTGGCGCGATAACCGCCCTCGTCCGGATAGATCGGCTCGCCGGTGCGTCCGAGCGCACCGTCGGCGGACGGCGGATTGCCGTAAGGGTTCCAGACCACGCCATCGAAGGTGCCTGATATGGTGTAACCATAGACGATGCCGAGCAGCTGGCGCTCGCTCGCCCTCGCATCGCAAAGGCGCAGGCGCAGCTGGATCATGCCGAAATTGCGCGCCTGGGTATTGGCAGCAGTGCTCKAGCGGATCTGCTGCCAGGCATAGACGCAGGTGTCGCCGGCCCGGCTGCGGCCGGAGGCGTAACCGAAGGGGCCATAGGCGTTCTGCAGGAAGGTCGCCGACGTCGCCATCGGCACGCTAGGGGCCGAACGGGCCACCTCGCGGGCAATGCCGCTCTCGTTGATCATGCTGAAGCCCGCATTGCCGGTGCCGGGGTTGGCCCCGGAGGCGCCGAAGAACTGGACCTTCAGGAAATTCTGACCGGGCACGGAGGATGACGTAAACAGCGAGATCGTCTGCTCGACGCCGTTTCCACGCTTGCGCTCGACAACACTGACGATCGACGGACCGCCCGGCGGCGGCAGGACCAGCGCTTTTTCCGGCGCCACGGTTTCCGGCCCGGAAGGCTGGCGTACACCGCCCGTCGATGTGCAGCCGGCCATCATGCCAGCCACTGCCACCAGCGATATCGTCTTCCGCAAGCGCATGTCTCGAGCCGCAATCGCCTTTTCAGATATCCATTCGCAAACCGAAACGCGACGGACCTTCGAATCAACGACCACCTGGCCGTTCATCCGACATAAATCGCCAACATGGTTAACGAAGAGTAAAGAACCGGCCGCTGATGTCACCGGACGAACTCTCACTGAACGTTATTCGGACAACTCAACCCAATGATGTGGAAATCAATTTAGCAGCAACTTAATTGCTTTGATTGCGCCTGTCTTCCGCTGGGCGAAAAGCCCGTGGGGAACTATGCCGCATGGCCGGCGTTGCCTTGATCTGGGATAGGAAAAGGAGAACATCCCATGCGCAAGACCATGCTGGCTGCGGCCGCCATACTGACCATCAGCTCCGCCGCCTTCGCGCAGAGCACCGTCATCGTCACAGATCCCGCACCGACCGGCTCCGTCGTATTGCCCGGCGAAGTGCGCACCTATGTGATGGAGCAAAACACGCCGTCCGTCGTCTATGACGGCGATATCGTGGTTGGCACGACGCTGCCCGATACCGTCGAAGTGCACACAGTGCCTGACATGGACGGTTACGGCTATACCGTCGTCAATGAGCGGCGCGTTATCGTCGAGCCGAAGACCCACCGTATCATCCAGGTGCTGGAATAACACGATCGGGAATTGTGGACGTGCGGCCGTATTCCGGCTTCACGTCCGCTCGTCTCCCACCCTCRCCGGTACATTCAAAAGTTCGCGGATCTTATGAGCCAGCTGCTCCAGGCTGAAGGGCTTGGCGAGCAGGGAAACGCCATGATCGAGCACACCATTGTGGACGATGGCATTGCGGGTGTAACCCGTGGTGTAAAGGATCCGGATCGTCGGCCATTTTTCCTGGACGACATCGGCAAGCTGGCGTCCGCTCATCTGCGGCATGACGATATCGGTGAAGATCAAATCGACTGCCGGATTTTCTTCGAGCAACAGAAGCGCCTCTATGCCGCTTGCCGCCTGCAATACGGTGTAACCGAGTTCATGCAGGCTTTCGGCCGTCATAGTGCGGACGTGCTCGTCGTCTTCCACCACCAGGATCGTATCATTGACGCTGCCGTGAGGAATCGGCTGGGTGCCGGCGGCGCCCGACCGGGCGTCCGTCGCGCCGACATGACGGGGAAGATAGATCTTCACCGTCGTGCCCCTGTCGATCTCTGAATAGATCTTGATGTGGCCGCCGCTCTGCTTGATGTAGCCGTAAACCTGGCTGAGGCCGAGGCCGGTGCCTTTGCCGGGTCCCTTGGTCGTATAGAAAGGGTCGAAGGCGCGCTCGATCACCTCCGGCGACATGCCGGTGCCAGTGTCAGTTATGCTGACCATTACATATTGGCCCGCCTCGACCTCCGAATGCATGCGCGAATATCGCTCGTCGAGTTCGGTATTGGCGGTCTCGATCGTCAGATTTCCGCCGCCCGGCATAGCGTCGCGAGCGTTGACGGCAAGGTTCAGGATGGCATTCTCGAGCTGGCTCAAATCGGCAAAGCTCGGCCACAGACCGCCGGCAAGCACGGTCTCGATCCGGATCTGCTCACCGAGCGTGCGCCGCAATAGCTCAGACATGCCGCCGACCAGCTTGTTAAGGTCGATCACCTCAGGGGCGAGCGGCTGCTGGCGCGAGAAAGCGAGAAGACGCGCGGTCAGTACCGCCGCCCTCTGCGCGCCGTCTTTGGCATTCTGGATGGAGTAAAGCAGGCGGGGATCCTCGCTGCCGCTCAGGCGCCGCTGGGCGAGGTCGAGGTTGCCGATGATGATCGCCAACATGTTGTTGAAGTCATGAGCGACGCCGCCGGTCAGCTGACCAATCGTCTCCATCTTCTGCAACTGGCGGACCTGCGCCTGAGCGGCGGCATTCTCTTCCATCTCGTGCCTGAGCTCGGCAGTGCGTTGGACGACTGTCTCTTCGAGGCGCGTGTTGAAGCTGTTGAGCTCACTGCGAAGGCGGCTCTGCCGCTCATGTGCGATGATGATCATCTCCATCAGGCCGACGATGATCGCGGCATTGACGAGATAAGTGGAAAGACCGACCCATTGCCCGGCGCTGACCGGCCAGAAGATGTTGTGCGGCTCGACGAAAAACTGCTGGACGATGAAAGCGGCAAGCAAGGCCGCAACCAGACCCGGCCCGGCCCCGCCTATGAAACTCGCGAGCAATATCGCCGGGAGGAAGCTGAGGAAGGGAAAGCCGGAGAGAGCGTCGCTGGCGGCAAGCCTCAGAAGAAAGGTCAGGCCAACGAAGGCAACGGCCAGCGGATAGGTAAAACCCGGCCTGTGACGCAGCCAATCCGTGGCACTCAGCAAATCCATTCGACACCCCTTCTTACAGCACCGGCATGTCTTTTCAGACGCGCAAAGGACGCTGTAACACTTTGGATAACTGCATAATTTTATCCAGAGATCGATTCCGATTTAAGGAATTATGCAGTCGCCGTTGCGGAGACGGCATCCCAGCTTTTGCACATCAAATTTCACCGGGCAATATGCTGTTTCTTGCAGTGCCGGGCACGACGTCTTGACGAGCGGTGCAAGCGGTCCACATAAATCTCCATGCCCGGCGAGGGGAAATGGGTGGACGGGATCATGAAAGACATATTCATCGTCGAAGACGACGCGCTGATTGCCATGCTGCTCGAGGACATGCTTGCCGATCTGGGTTACCGGGTCTGCGCCAGCGCGCCCGATCTGGAGCGGGCGCTGGCAACCGCCAGGGATACGGAGTTCGACGCTGCAATCCTCGACGTCTCGCTTGCCGGGCAGAGTTCGCTGCCGGTCGCAAAGCTGCTCGACGAACGCGGCAAACCCTATCTCTACGCGACGGGATATGGCACTGCACCTGATGGCAGCAGCCCAAGCACGTTGCCCGTGCTGCAAAAACCCTTCCAGCTCAGCGAACTCGAACAGGCGATGAAGCGGCTTACCGAAGCCTGAGCTCCTGTTCAGCGCACCTGATCGAGCAGACGCTTGCATTCCAGGAGGTCGTAGAGCGCCTCCTGCAGCAGCGCCCTGTCTTCCTTGCCGACGCTCGACTTGCCGATCGAGACTTCCTGCTCGTCGTCTCCAGCGACGAAATTGAAGAACCGGCGGGTGATCGGCGGCTTGGCGCGGCCGACAATCTGGTCTTCGTCGGCCATGCCGACGCGCGGTTCCCCGCCAGCCGTATCCTGCACGCCCGACGCAAGCGCCTCGACGCTGGCGAGGTCGCCATGACCGACTGATATGACGAACTTGTTGCCGTTGGTCTTCAGAAGCTTCTGCACACCCTTGATCGTATAGCCATGATCATAGAGCAAATGCCGGATGCCCTTGAGGAGATCCACATCTTCCGGCCGGTAGTAGCGACGGCCGCCGCCGCGCTTCATCGGCTTTATCTGGGGGAAACGCGTCTCCCAGAAGCGCAGCACATGCTGCGGCAGATCAAGATCGTCTGCGACTTCGCTGATAGTGCGAAAGGCATCGGGGCTCTTGTCCAACGTCATACTGCTACGCGACCTCGCGGCTCGATCCAACGGCGACTCATCATATTTCAACGGTTTGGCGCCGACAATTCAAGTCATGTCTCGACGTTGCGCACAAGGATGGACAGTGCGAGAGAGAAAAAAACGCCGTTCCGAAACGAGATGCCGATATCAGGGAGCCGGATTCAGAGGCTTCAGCTTGATCTTGCGAGCGACATGCGCCTTGAGGATGCGCGTCTTCAGCACGTTCGACGCCTTGAAGGTCATGACCCGGCGGGGGGAAATCGGAACCTCCTCGCCGGTCTTCGGATTGCGGCCGATTCGCTCGTTCTTGTCGCGCACCTGGAAGGTGGCAAAGGAGGAAAGCTTGACGGTTTCACCACGCACGATGGCGTTGCAGATCTCGTCGATGACGGTTTCGACCAGTTCGGCAGATTCGGTCCGGGACAGCCCGACCTTTCGGAAAACGGATTCCGCCAGGTCTGCTCGCGTCACTGTCTTTCCGGTCATGGTTTCCCCGCCCATACAAAATATTTTGTGAAATCGCACGAAGAGTATTTGTCTTGCGCCTTACGGTCAAGCTCTTGTTCGCCGCCAGTTTTTTAGGATTCGTGCCTACCAGCGCAGCAGAACCGCACCCCAGGTAAAGCCGCCGCCCATCGCTTCGAGCATCACAAGGTCACCCTTCTTGATGCGGCCGTCGCCGGCAGCGGTCGCAAGTGCCAACGGGATCGAGGCGGCCGACGTGTTGCCGTGCAGGTCGACAGTGATGACCACCTTCGCGGCATCGATGTTCAGCTTCTTCGCCGAACCGTCGATAATGCGGCGATTGGCCTGATGCGGCACCAGCCAGTCGAGGTCATCGGCGGTGGTGCCGGTCGAATCGAATGCCGCCTGGATAACGTCGGTGATCATGCCGACGGCGTATTTGAAGACCTCGCGGCCTTCCATGCGCAGCTTGCCGACAGTACCCGTCGTCGACGGTCCGCCATCGACATAGAGCTTTTCCTTGTGCGAGCCGTCGGAACGCAGATGTGCGGTCAGCACGCCGCGATCGGCAACGGTGCCCTCGCCTTCGGTCGCTTCGAGTATGATCGCGCCGGCACCGTCGCCGAAAAGCACGCAGGTGGTGCGGTCGTTCCAGTCGAGAATGCGCGAAAATGTTTCGGCGCCGATGACGAGAACGCGCTTGGCAAGCCCGCCGCGGATATAGGCATCCGCCGTGGTAACCGCATAGACGAAACCGGTGCAGACGGCCTGGACGTCGAAGGCGAAGCCATGGCTCATGCCGAGGCGGTTCTGGATGTTGACCGACGTTGCGGGAAACGTGTTGTCCGGCGTCGAGGTGGCGCAGATGATAAGATCGATATCGGCAGGCGTCAGGCCGCCATTGGCAAGGGCTGCGCGTGCGGCGGCCTCGCCGAGCGACGCCGTCGTTTCGTCATCGCCGGCGACATAACGCTGGCGGATGCCGGTGCGCTGGACGATCCATTCGTCCGATGTGTCGACGATGGCCTCCATGTCACGATTGGTTATCACGCGCTTCGGAAGCGCTGCTCCGAACCCGCGAACCACTGAACGGATCATCTTTGATTGAACCCCATCGCTCATGCCGCTTCCGGGCCCATCGGGGGCAGCCGCTTGGCGTGATATTTCTTAAGATCGTTTTCTATTTTCTGATTGAGGCCGTTCTTGGCCATGTCGTAACCGACTTCAATGGCGGCGGCGATGCCTTCGGCATTCGCCCCGCCATGGCTCTTGATAACGATGCCGTTCAACCCGAGAAACACGCCGCCATTGACCTTGCTCGGATCGAGCTTCTCGCGAAGCATGTCGAATGCACTTTTGGCGAACAGGTAGCCGATGCGGGCCAGCAGCGTGCGCGACATGGCGGCACGCAGATATTCGCCGATCTGCTTGGCGGTGCCTTCAGCGGTCTTGAGCGCGATATTGCCTGAAAATCCTTCGGTGACGACGACGTCGACTGTGCCCTTGCCAAGGTCGTTGCCCTCGACGAAGCCGGAATATTCGAGCGAATCGATGTTCGCCTCGCGCAACAGCCGGCCGGCTTCCTTGACCTCTTCCTGGCCCTTCATCTCCTCGACGCCGACGTTCAGGAGTCCGACCGTCGGACGTTCAACCTCGAAAAGCGCGCGCGCCATGGCGCCGCCCATCAGGGCAAAATCCATCAGCTGCTGCGCGTCGGCGCCGATCGTCGCGCCAACATCGAGCACGATGCTCTCACCCTTCAGCGTCGGCCAGATCGCAGCGATCGCCGGACGCTCGATATTGGCCATGGTGCGCAGACAGAATTTCGCCATCGCCATCAGTGCGCCAGTATTGCCGGCCGAGACCGCGACATCGGCGTCACCCGTCTTCACCGCCTCGATCGAGCGCCACATGGTGGAGATATAGCGGCCACGGCGCAGCGCCTGGCTCGGCTTTTCATCCATGGCGACGGCAAGCTCGCAGTCGTGAAAGAGCGATTTTTCCTTGAGTTTCGGAAACTTGGCGAGAACCGGATCGCACTGTTCCTTGAGACCATAGAGAACGAAGGAAATATCCGGATGCCGATCCAGCGCCTTGGCGGCGCCGGGGATGACAACTTGGGGACCAAAGTCGCCACCCATGAGGTCGAGAGATATTCTGATCACGCGTCCCTGATCCTTCTTTTCGCCGAGGGCGAAATTTCGGCCAAAATACCGGTTTTGGCGTCGCTTACAACTGAATTGTGTCAAATGCCAGAGGAGCTTCAGTCCTTTTTCCAGTCCTTGAGGGCTGCGAAAGCCGAGGGCTTTTTGTCCCTCTCGCCGCTATCCTCGATATGGCCGTCGAACTCAATGCCCTCCTTGCGCGGATAGGGATCGATCGCGAGAGCGGCGAATTCGGCAACCACCTCGCCGGCATCGATCGTATCGCCGACAAAGGTCTCAGGCAGATCAGGACCGTCGGGATCGAGCAGCATCTCGCCGGCGTCGTTGCCGGCCTGGCGGGCAAGCTTGGAACCCTCCGGCACGAAGATCTGCTCGAAGCTCTCGTCGATGGCGGATTCCACCGGCTCCAGCGTCACGACGCAGGACTGGACGATCTTCGCCTGCACGCGGCCCTTGATGCGCACACCGTCGCGCTTCCAGCGGGCAATCTGCAGATCGGCGCTGAGATCGTCGACGGAGACGACGTTCCAGGTCTCGGCAAGCGCCTTCAGTTCGCTGGTGTCGGCCTCGACATGGACTTCGACGGGGTTGGCCGAGATGTGGCCGACCTTTACTTGATAGGAGAAGGGAACATCGTCCCGAGCGTTCTTCATCGTTTCCTCCTTCAGGCGACCGCCGGGAGCGTTACCGATCCGGTGGTGATCACCTCTTCGGGGACGGCGGACAGATGCGATTCTGCGGCCATCATCCATCCGGCGAGGCCGGTCATATCGGCAGGCGCCGAGGTTTCGGGGTAGATATTGCGCTGAAGAGCGACAGCGAGGGCTTCGGCATCGCCTGTGTCCATCGCCTTCGAATAGGCCTCGAGCCGGCCGTAAAACATGCCGGCGAGCTTCTTCATGCGCTTTGGCACGCTGTTGTCGCCGATGCCGAGTTCGCGGATCGAATAGTCGATATCCTGGAAGAAAGCGTCGACGATCTCCTGGGCGATCTCCTGGCCGCTGGTGGCGGAAGCACGTGTGCGGCGAAAAAACAGAATCATCGCAATCGACAGCATCTCGAAACGGCCCATGACCGTATCCGGCACATTGAGCCGCTCATAGATCTCCGGCATGCGCGCGGCGGCCGTCAGGGCCGCATATTGCCTGTCGACGATCGCCTGATTGTTGTTTTTCTTGCGGAAGAGCCCGAAGATCATTGTTTTTTCCGGAAATGCCTCATTCTTCATGCCGGCCGGCGTCTGGCCTTGTTGCATGATTTCGAAAGCTGGTTTACCGAAGCAGGCGCGAATTGCAATGCCGATCATGGCCTGTTTCGGGACGACGCCTTCGATGCGTCAGCGAAGCGAATTCGGGAAATGCGACCCGGAATGGCCACAATGGTTTTGCAGGAGGAAAGCGTGCAAGGCCCCAAATGGCTGCTATCGACACTCAAGGGAGTAGATGTCGTTGAATAAACGGTATTTCAAGTCTGACGTGAAATTCTTCAGCAGCGCGGCCATTGCCTTCATAATCGCCTCCACCACCGCTCTTTCCGGTTGCCAGACCAGCACCGTGCTCAATGGCGGCTACGTCGCCGACCAGCAGTCGCTGAACCTCGTTCCGGAAGGCTCCAGCCGCGAGCAGGTGCTGCTTTCGCTGGGCACCCCGTCGACGACGGCGACCTTCGACGGCGAAGTCTTCTATTACATCTCGCAGCGGCGCACGCGTGCCGTCGCCTTCCAGAAGCTGAAGGTCGTCGATCAGAGCGTTCTGGCGATCTATTTCGACAAGGACGGCGTCGTCAGCCGCCGCGCCAACTATGCGCTGCAGGACGGCAAGGTGTTCGACACGATCGGACGCGTCACGCCGACCGGCGGCAAGGAACTCACCTTCCTGCAACAGATGCTTTCCGGCGGCAGCGCCGCGAGTGCTGCCCGCAGCCTGTTCGGTGGTGGCGCCGGCGGCACGCCGCAGAACCCAAGCAGCCTGCGCTGATCGGACACGCCTCACACGAAAAACCCGCCGGATCGCTCCGGCGGGTTTTTTACTGCATGATTCCTTAAATCGGAATCGATTTAAGGATAACATCATGCAGCCATTCAAAGTGTTACAGCGTCCTTTGCGCGTCTAGAAAGACGCGCGGCGCTGTAATTGCCTCTGCTTGGCGTGAAGTGTACCACGCCAAGCCGGCGGTCTTTGTTTATCCAGCGAGAACGGCGAGCAACAGCAGCGCGACGATGTTGGTGATCTTGATCGCCGGGTTGACGGCAGGGCCGGCGGTATCCTTGTAAGGATCGCCGACGGTATCACCGGTGACGGAGGCCTTGTGTGCATCCGAGCCCTTCATGTGGCGCACGCCGTCCTTATCGACGAACCCGTCTTCGAAGCTCTTCTTGGCATTGTCCCAGGCGCCGCCGCCCGATGTCATCGAGATGGCGACGAAGAGGCCGTTGATGATGACGCCGAGGAGCGATGCGCCGAGGGCGGCAAAGGCGGAGGCCTTGGAACCAGAGATAAGAAGAACGCCGAAATAGACGACGATAGGCGCCAGCACCGGCAGCAGCGAGGGCACGATCATCTCGCGGATGGCGGCCTTGGTCAAAAGGTCGACCGCCCTGCCGTAATCCGGCTTTTCCGTGCCTTGCATGATGCCGGGCTTTTCCTTGAACTGACGGCGCACTTCCTCGACGATCGCGCCGGCAGCACGGCCGACGGCGGTCATAGCGATGCCACCGAAGAGGTAGGGTATGAGACCTCCGAAGATCAATCCCGCCACCACGTAAGGGTTGGAAAGATCGAAGGAAATTTCGCCGATGCCGGCGAAATAAGGGAACTTGTCGCCATTCGCTGCAAAATATTTGAGGTCGTAGGAGTAGGCCGCGAAGAGAACCAGGGCGCCGAGACCGGCGGAGCCGATGGCATAACCCTTGGTGACGGCCTTGGTCGTATTGCCGACGGCATCGAGCGCATCAGTGGATTTGCGCACCTCCGGCGGCAGATGCGCCATTTCGGCGATACCGCCGGCATTGTCCGTCACCGGTCCGAAGGCGTCGAGCGCGACGATCATTCCGGCGATGCCGAGCATCGCCGTGACCGCAATACCGGTGCCGAACAGGCCGCCGAGCTGGTAGGTGGCGAGAATACCGCCGACGATGACGATCGCCGGCAGCGCCGTCGATTCCAGTGAGACGGCTAGGCCCTGGATGACGTTGGTGCCATGACCGGTGACCGAGGCCTGGGCGATCGAGACGACCGGACGCTTGCCCGTGCCGGTATAATATTCGGTGATCACCACGATCAGCGCAGTGACGACGAGGCCGACGATGCCGCAGAAGAAGAGGTGTGCGCCTGATATGTCGGCGCCTCCGACGGAACCGATCGATCCCCAGCCGATGGTGAGCGAAGTGGCAGCACCAAGTCCGACGATCGACAGTAGGCCGGTGACGATGAGGCCCTTGTAGAGAGCGCCCATGATCGAGCCGTTCGAGCCGAGCTTGACGAAGAAAGTGCCGATGATCGAGGTGATGATGCAGGCACCGCAGATCGCCAGCGGATAGACCATCGCAGACTGGAGGATCGGCGCGCCGGCAAAGAAGATCGCGGCAAGAACCATGGTGGCGACGACAGAGACCGCATAGGTCTCGAAAAGGTCGGCGGCCATGCCGGCGCAGTCGCCGACATTGTCGCCGACGTTATCGGCAATCGTTGCCGGGTTGCGCGGATCGTCTTCGGGAATGCCGGCTTCCACCTTGCCGACCAGATCGCCGCCGACATCGGCGCCCTTGGTGAAGATGCCGCCGCCAAGACGGGCGAAGATCGAGATCAGCGAAGCGCCGAAGCCGAGCGCCACCAGCGCATCGATGACTTCGCGCGAGCCGCTCTCATGGCCGAGCCCGACGGTCAAGACCGTATAGTAGATGGAGACGCCGAGCAGCGCCAGGCCAGCCACCAGCATGCCGGTGATCGCACCCGACTTGAAGGCGATGTCGAGGCCGGCGGAAAGGCTGACGGAAGCCGCCTGGGCGGTGCGCACATTGGCGCGGACGGAAACGTGCATGCCGATGAAACCGGCAGCACCGGAAAGCACGGCGCCGATCAGGAAGCCGATCGCGGCCTCGGCGGAAAGAAGCAGCCAGGCTAAAATGAAAACAACAACGCCGACAATGGCAATGGTTTTGTACTGGCGCGTCAGATAGGCTTGAGCGCCTTCGCGGATATAGCCCGCGATCTCCTGCATGCGGCTATTGCCCTGATCGGCGGCAAGCACCGACCGGGTTGCCCAGGCGGCATAAACCACCGAGAGCAGACCGCATGCGATTACGCATAAAAGAATCGTCATTTCGCTCTTTCCTCCCATAGGCCGGAGATCACTCCTTCTCCGGCAGATACGCCGCCGAATCGCCTTCCTCTCCACAGAAATGCCACAGCTAAGCGTTGCGGAGATTGCGTGGTCGATCACGTGGCGTCAAGACCGCAACGGGCGAAAACCATTGCGGTGCGAAGAAAGAAGCGGGAGGACTATTTGGCGGCGAAAGACTTATTTCTTCGCCTCGCCGCGAACCTGCTTTGCGATGCGGTCGAGCACGGCGTTTACGAGCTTCGGCTCGTCGTCATCGAAGAAAGCCTGGGCGATCTCGACATATTCGGTAACGATGACCGCCACCGGAACGTCCTTGCGGTCGGTGATCTCGAAGACGCCGGCGCGCAGGATGGCACGCACGGTACTGTCGAGGCGCGACAAGGCCCAATCATCCTGCAGGGCTGCGGCAATCAGCGGATCGAGGCGGACCTGATCGCGCACGACGCCGGAGACGATGGAACGGAACCAGGCGGCATCGGCCTTCAGATAGGTCGCGCCGTCGAGTTCCTGGCCAAGACGGTGCGCCTCGTATTCGGCGACGATCTCCAGAACGCCGGTGCCGCCGACATCCATCTGATAAAGTGCCTGAACGGCAGCAAGACGGGCAGCGCCCCGCTGGTTTGCAGTCTTGACTGGCCGTTCCGTCTTGTCGTCGTTCATTCGTTATGCACCCAGTTTCTGCTTCAACTCGATCATGGTCAGAGCTGCACGAGCGGCAAATCCGCCCTTGTCCTTGTCCGAGCGGCGCGCGCGCGCCCATGCCTGTTCGTCGTTTTCGACGGTCAGGATGCCGTTGCCAATGGCAAGGGACTCGCTGACCGCGAGATCCATCAAGGCGCGCGAGGATTCATTCGACACGATATCGAAGTGATAGGTCTCGCCGCGAATGACCATGCCGAGGGCGACATAGCCGTCATAATGCGTTCCGCCATTGTCGTCTCCATCGAGCGACATGGCAATCGCCGCCGGAATTTCCAGTGCGCCGGGGACGGTGACGACCTCGAAGGTGGCGCCGGCCTCTGTCAATGCGAAGGTCGCGCCTTCGAGCAGGGCGTCGGCCATGTCGTCGTAGAAGCGGGCCTCAACGATCAAAATATGGGGAGCGGTCTCTCTCGACATGGTTCACCTTCGGTTGGCGGGACATTTACCCACTCGGCAGCCCGCGGTCAAAACATGCCTTCGTCCGAATGGCAAGCAATTTCGCCCGATGCCGCAATGGGAAAGAGGAAATATCTGCAAGGGGATAGCCGCGCCCTGTATGCACAGCTGGGCAAGCCTCTGAATTCAGCTTTCCCGGACGCCCGGAAAGCGGCAATTCGAAGGCAGTTTTCATGAACAATTCTTAATGTCTTTTCAGTGGCTTAACCCATTGAATCGCGAATGGGAGAACGCCAATTTCATGTCGTGACGCAGACGATCCCCTGCAACGACAGCCGACCGTCTAAGCAGATGAAAGGATACAAATCATGCACCGCGTTCTCACCATCACCCTCGCTGCCGCCCTCTCCTCCCTCGCCTTTGCCGGCGTCAGCCGGGCCGAAAGCCTCGGAATGAACACCCCTCAAGGCATCGAACAGACGCTCAGGGGTTTCCAGGGCAATGATTTCAATGTCCAGGAGGTTTACAACTGGCGCAACTTCGACGACGAGACGAGCGGCCCACACTCGGCACCGCTGCGCTCCGGCGAGGCTATCCGTGGCATCCAGGCGTCGATCGATGCCAACAGGTCGCTTGCCCACCGTCTCAACAATGAAGGTGTCAACATTCGCAATGTGGTCAACGCCGAGCAGGCGGCCGATGGAAGCATAACCTTCTACGTTCGTTGACGGCTCCAGCGCATAACCTCGAAAATCGGAACGATCTTCGGGGGGGTATGCGTGGGTCGAAGTGATAGAGCGTCCTTCACGCGTCCTATTCGACGCACGGCGCTCGAAGCATGGGCGGCGGTCTCCTCTCCGCCCATGCTGGGGATATCGGAGATAAGCATTGAATTTTCCTGGGATGACGGCTTCTCTTGCTGAAACAGGAGGACGTCATGGCAACGGAACCGAAGGCGGTGATCAATACCGCCGATCTCAAGCTCGACCACTGGAAACAGGGCGAGCTCTATGAAAGCACCGACACCTCTTTCGGTGCGCTTTTTGGCTTGGCCAGCCTCGGCGTCAGCTACAACGAGGTACCTCCCGGCAAATCAGGCTGCCCCTTCCACAACCACCATGTCGAAGACGAGCTCTTCTATGTGATCGCGGGCTCTGGCGAATATCGCTTCGGCGACGCGCGCCATGTGATCAAGGCGGGCGACGTGCTCGGCGCGCCGGCCGGCGGGCCTGAAACGGCGCACCAGATCATCAATACCGGCACGGCGACACTCGTCTATCTCGGCATTTCGACAATGGCGAGGACCGAGATCGTCGAATATCCCGATTCCGGAAAGTTCCTTGCCAAAACGAACTGGGCAGCCAAGACCAACAGGGACAATACAGAAACCAAGCGCTTCCGTCATATCGGACGGCCGGAAGGCGATCTCGACTATTGGGACGGCGAGCCCGGCGCCTGAGGACACGTTATTTCACAAGGACCCGATGTGACCGACATTCCAACCCTCGAAACGGCGCGGCTGACGCTTCGCCCTCACCGCCTCGACGATTTCGACGCGCATGCGGCACTATGGGCGGACGAGGATGTCGTGCGCTTCATCACCGGCGTGCCATCGACACGCGAGCAGAGCTGGAGCCGCATGCTACGCGTTGCCGGCATGTGGCATCATATGGGCTTCGGTTTTCTGGCGATCGTCGAAAAGGGGAGCGGCCGGTTCATCGGCGAAGCGGGCTTCCTGGAAGCCCGGCGCGAGGTGGAACCCTCGATCGAGGGGACGATGGAGGTCGGCTGGGCGCTGATGCCCTCGGCGCACGGCCGCGGTTATGCCACCGAGGCGCTGACCGTCCTGATCGGCTGGGCGGAAACGCATTTCCCGGGAAAACCGATGAGCTGCATCATCAGTCCCGAGAACCAGGCCTCATTGCGGGTCGCGGCCAAGCTCGGCTTCCGCGAGACGGCGCGCACGCAGTACAACGGCGATATCATCCAATTTTCGCGTTAGAGCGTCGGGCGTCGATTCCGATTTTCGACGGTTATGTGCTGGGGAACTCAGCCAGTCGGGCGGCATAACGCGCCATGGTGTCGACTTCGAAATTGACGAAATCGCCGGCCTTGCGCTCGCCCCAGGTGGTGACCTCAAGCGTGTGCCGGATGAGCAGCACGTCGAAATCCGTGCCGTCGACGGCATTGACCGTCAACGAAGTACCGTCGAGTGCAATCGACCCCTTGGGGGCGACGAATTTCGCCAGATGTTCGGGCGCGCGCAGGCGGTAGCGCGTGGCGTCGCCCTCTGCTGTCACCGAGAGGATTTCCGCCTTGCCGTCGACATGGCCGGAAACGATGTGGCCGCCGAGTTCATCCCCGATCTTCAGCGACCGTTCGAGATTGATGCGGCTGCCCTCCTGCCAGTTGCCGATCGTCGTCAGCCGCAGCGCCTCTTCCCAGGCCTCGACCTCGAACCAGCGGCCGTTGCTGCCTTCGGTCGGAAGGGCGGTGACAGTCAGGCAGATGCCGGCGTGAGAGATCGAGGCGCCCATATCGATGGTTGAGGGATCATAGGCGGTCGCGACCCGCAGCCGGATACCTTCCTTCAGCGGGGAAACGGATTCGACTGTGCCGACATCGGTGACTATTCCGGTGAACATCAAAGCCCTCTTTCGTATTCGTCCAGGCGATCGCCGCCGAACATCAGCGTGCCCGTATGGGCAAAACCCGATGGTATGTCGGTTGCATCAAGCGGGGATTCAATACCACCCTCGCCAATCATAACAGGCGCCTGATAAAGCTGGATGCGATCGACGAGGCCAGCCTCGAGGAAAAGCCGCGCCGTCTTTGCACCGCCCTCGACCAGAAGCGAGGAAATACCGCGCGTCGCGAGTGCCGGCAGCAGGACTTCCGGATGGTAGGGATTGCAATGGACGACCTCGACGCCGGCGGCCTCGAGGGCTGCGCGGCGAGATTCCATCTCTGTGGATGCGATATCACCCTCTGCCTGCGACAATGATCCTTCCTCACTCGCCACCACAATGACTGGCACCTCCCGCGCCGTCCCGACGAGCCTGCTGGTCAGCGGCAATGCCAGGGAAGGATCGAGGACGATGCGGATCGGCGATTGTGATTCAAGACCTGGCGAGCGCACAGTCAGCAGCGGATCATCCGCAATCGCGGTACCGATGCCGACCAGGATGGCATCGGTTTCGGCGCGCAGCGCCTGCACCTGGGCGCGGGCCTCCGGGCCTGTTATCGCCACCTGCCCTGCCCCCTGGCGGCCGATCATGCCATCGGCGGAAACGGCAAGTTTGAGAGTCACATAGGGCCGGTTCTTCGTCTGGCGGGTGAGATAGGCGGCAAGCGACTGCCTGCCCTCCGCCTCCAGCACGCCGGCATCCACCTCTATGCTAGCTTCGCGCAGCCTGGCGATGCCGCGGCCGGAGACCCGCGGATCGGGATCGGTGACGCTGATGACGACGCGGGCAACACCATAGGCGATCAGCGCCTCGGCGCAGGGCGGCGTCTTGCCGTGATGCGAGCAGGGTTCGAGCGTCACATAGGCGGTAGCGCCGCGGGCCAGCGCGCCGGCTTCAGAGAGCGCCTGCGTCTCGGCATGCGGGCGGCCGCCGAGGGCGGTCACGGCACGGCCGACGATGACGCCGTCCTTGACGATCAGACAGCCGACGGAAGGATTGGTGGCGGTGCGGCCGAGATGCCAGCGCGACAGACGGATCGCCGCCGCCATGAAACGTTCGTCATGCGGCGTGATGCTCATGGCTCACCTGTCCAGCGGGTCGCGCGCGATCTTGGCGTTGATTTCGGAGATAACCTTCTCGAAATCCTCGGCAAGCGAGAAATCCCGATAGACCGAGGCGTAGCGCACGAAGCCGACATCATCGAGGCTCTTCATGGCTTCCAGCACCTGCAGGCCGATCTGCTCGGAGGAGATCTCGGTTTCGCCGGAGCTTTCAAGCCGGCGGACGATACCCGAGACGGCGCGCTCGATGCGATCGCGCTCGACCGGGCGTTTGCGCAGCGCCACCTCGAAAGAGCGCACCAGCTTGTCGCGGTCGAAGGGCACTTTGCGGCCGGTCTTCTTGATGACCATCAGCTCGCGCAGCTGCACACGTTCGAACGTGGTGAAGCGGCCGCCGCAATCGGGACAGATACGCCGCCGGCGGATGGACGTGTTGTCCTCCGCCGGGCGCGAATCCTTGACCTGGGTATCTTCCGAACCGCAATAGGGGCAGCGCATCCCTACTCCTTATCCCATGTAGCCGTACATGGGGAAGCGGTCGGTGAGGTTGACCACCTTGCCGCGCACAGCGGCTTCGACGGCAGCGTTGCCTTCATCGGAATTGGCGACCTTCAGCCCGTCGAGGACCTCGACGATGAGATTGCCGATCTCGCGGAATTCAGCTTCCTTGAAGCCGCGGGTCGTGCCGGCCGGTGCGCCGAGGCGCACGCCCGAGGTGACGAAGGGCTTTTCCGGATCGAAGGGAATGCCGTTCTTGTTGCAGGTGACGTAAGCGCGGCCAAGCGCTGCCTCGGCGCGCTTGCCGGTGGCGTTCTTCTTGCGAAGGTCGACCAGCATCAGGTGGTTGTCGGTGCCGCCGGAGACGACGTCAAGGCCACCCGATATCAGCGTTTCGGCCAGCGCCTTGGCGTTCTTGACGACCTGGGCGGCGTAGTCCTTGAATTCCGGCTGCAGCGCCTCGCCGAAGGCCACAGCCTTGGCGGCGATGATGTGCATCAACGGGCCACCCTGCAGACCGGGGAAGACGGCCGAATTGAACTTCTTGGCCAGATCCTCGTCATTGGTGAGGATGACGCCGCCGCGTGGGCCGCGCAGCGACTTGTGGGTCGTCGTAGTCGCGACATGGCAATGCGGGAATGGCGACGGATGAACGCCACCGGCAACGAGGCCAGCAATATGGGCCATGTCGACCATGAGGTAGGCGCCAACCGAGTCGGCGATCTCGCGGAAACGCTTCCAGTCCCAGATGCGGGAATAGGCAGTGCCGCCGGCGATGATGAGCTTCGGCTTGGTTTCCTCGGCCTTGCGGGCGACTTCATCCATGTCGAGCAGGTTGTCGCCTTCGCGCACGCCGTAGGAGACGACGTTGAACCACTTGCCGGACATGTTGACCGGCGAACCATGCGTGAGGTGGCCGCCCGAATTCAGGTCGAGACCCATGAAAGTGTCACCCGGCTGCAGCAGCGCCAGGAACACCGCCTGGTTCATCTGCGAGCCGGAATTCGGCTGGACGTTGGCGAAATTGACGCCGAACAGCTTCTTGGCGCGCTCGATCGCCAGTTCCTCGGCGATATCGACGAACTGGCAGCCGCCGTAATAACGCTTGCCGGGATAACCCTCGGCATATTTGTTGGTCATGATGGAGCCCTGGGCTTCCAGCACGGCGCGGGAGACGATGTTCTCAGAAGCGATCAGTTCGATCTCGTGCCGTTGGCGACCGAGTTCCTTTCCGATCGCGCTGAAAATGTCCGGATCGACGTCCGCAAGCGAGCGATTGAAGAAGGATTCGGTGGAAGCATTGGTCATGGGCGGGCTCCTCAACTGGAATGCGCTGAGGTATTAGCCTTCCGCCGTGGCGAGGGCAATACGAAGAACGACATTTGCTGAGCAAAGCGCGCGCTCACGCTCTTTTGTGGTCGCGCCGCGCCGATCCTTGGCGACCACATCGAGGAGCGTCTCCTCGGACATAAAAAACCGCGCCCGAAAGCGCGGTTCTCAAATCACAATACAGCGGTCGCCGCTTACTGGACCGGCTGTTCCATGCCCGCCGTGGTGTCGAGCGCCAGCTCGGCATTGCCGTCCATCTGATAGATGTCGTCGCGGAACTGGACGATGCCGTCGGGCATGCCCCAGGCAGAGATGTAGACGAAATAGACAGGAACTTCCGCAGCAAGCTTGATCGGGGTGTTGACGCCGGTTGCAATCACCTGCTCCATCTGCTGGCGGCTCCAGCCGGGGGTCTCGCGCAACAGCCAGTTCGTCAGGTCGCGGACGTTCTGAACGCGGACGCAGCCCGACGATTCGAAGCGCATCAGCTTGTTGAACAGGCCCTGCTGCGGCGTGTCGTGCATATACTCGCCGTTCTTGTTGTAGAAGTTGATCTTCGTCGAGGCCATGGCGTTGATCTTGCCGGGGTCCTGACGGAACATCAGGTTTGGCGCCTCGCCGTTCCAATCGACGGTTTCGGGGGCGACTTCATTGCCCTTGCCGTCGATCAGGCGGATGGCGTTCTTTTCGAGATAGGTCGGATCCTTGCGCATCAGCGGCATGATGTCTTTTTCGACGATCGAGCGCGGCGCCGTCCAGTAAGGATTGAGGATGACCTCGTAAATCTTCGAATTGACGAGATGCGTCGGGCGGCTCAAGCGGCCGACAACCGCGGTGTGGCGCGTCGCGACACTGCCGTCTTCGACAGCCTCGACATAAGCGGCCGGGATGTTGACCATCAGGTGACGGCGGCCCATGTCTTCGGGGAAGGTCTGCAGGCGGATCAGATTGGTGTTCAGCTGCTGCAGGCGGACATCGGCAGGAATGTTCATCGCCTTCAGCGTGAATTCGCCGAGCACGCCATCGGACGGCAGACCGTGGCGGGCCTGGAAGCGCTTGACGGCGCCATCGACATAGGAATCGAAGGCATTGGACATGCCGGCTTCGCGCGGCAGGTCGCCGGTGATCGCAAGGCGCTGGCGCAGCGCCTGGACGGAAGGAGAGCTGACGCCGAGCTGCAGGCGCTGGTCACCGGGATTGACCTCAGGCCAGCCGCCGGCTGCGGCGATCTGCTGATACTGCATGATCGCCTGCTGCGCGCTCGCAACCGACTGCGGCCCGAGGATCGGGGTGTTGGAAACCATGGCGGTCGCCGTGCGCGAAGCCGCCTTGGCGTCAAACTGGTCGTCCCAGTTGCCGCGGCGCGGCGCATTGATCAGCGTATCGAGCGCCGATTGCGCGAATGCCGGCGCGGCAATCGCGCTGGCGCCAACCGTTGCCGCGGACGCAAGGAAAGCGCGGCGCGAGAGAGCTTCAATTCCGTTTTTCTTCGACATAGTCCCAACCACTGACTGCGGCGATAAAGAGATGCCGCGGGCTCTTTGCGATATCACTGCGCTTTAACGCAGATCCCAGTCCATTCGTTGTCCCGGCGCATCAAAAAATTCCGCTTGCCCCATCACAAGATTGCGATGCGACAGCCAGCATTCCTGATCGGTCCATTGAAAGCGCCGGTTGTTAAGCCTTCCGCTGCCACACCAATATGGCCAATTCGTGTTGCCGGGTGGGTAGAAGGACTGCCGGCTACCGGAAACACGACACAACGAACCATATGACGGGGTAAAGCGTGCCGGTTAATAACGGCTAAAAAACGGCTTGAATACCGGGCTTTGCGCTTGCCTGCCATGCGTTGCAAAGATGCCACGCGGATCAAACGGCAAATCGGACGTGCAGGGAACACGTCCGATTTTCTGCAACCCTGAAGGAGGTCAGGAGTCTTAGAGACGGTACAGGATCTGGTCGTTCCAGAAACGGTCCAGACGCTGGAGCAGCTTGTTCATCTGCGTGAACTCGTCCGTGCCGATGCCGCCGACCTTGTCGATCGAGGCGATGTGGCGTTCGTAGAGCTTGGCCACCGTTTCGGCGATGTCCTGGCCGGTTTCGGTCAGGCTGATGCGGACCGAACGGCGGTCGATGCGTGAGCGCTGGTGGTTGATGAAACCGAGATCGACCAGCTTCTTGACGTTGTAGGAAACGTTGGAGCCGAGATAGTAGCCACGCGAGCGCAGCTCGCCGGCGGTCAGCTCGGAGTTGCCGATGTTGAAAAGGAGCAGCGCCTGGATGGCGTTGACATCGCTGCGACCCTGACGGTCGAATTCGTCCTTGATGACGTCGAGAAGACGACGGTGCAGACGTTCAACGAGGTGAAGGGATTCCATGTAAAGATCACGGATGTCATGATCCTGCTGGTCACGGAAGTTCGATACCGCCTGCGGCTTAATTTTCGTGTTCATATTGACTGCCTCACTGTTTGTTTGGCGGTGTGTTTTCTTCCCGCCTTGAGTGAGACCCTATCGAATACATATAAAATTCGACTTAAACCGCAGGCTTAACGGAGCCTTACCGCTAACCCCACGTTGTCTCAGGGTAAATCAACACTTACCTGGCGGCGGTGCCGGCGCTTTTCCAGCCACAGCAGCAGGCGGAAAATCCAGTAGACGACGGCGACCATGAGATGCAGCAGGATGATCAGCTGGTTGGGTCCGAAAATATCCGGCAGCAGGCCATACATGAGGATCTGCCCGCCGGCGGCCAGCACCCAGATGACCGGTCCCCAGGAGACGGTGAGCCAGAGGCCGAGGGAGGCGACGGGGAAGAGCACGGCGAGGCTGGTGCTCGCCACCTTCCACGGCAGGCTCAAAAGATCGAAGCGGCCGGCGCCGACCAGCGAATAGCCGACGAGCATCGCCCAATATTGCAGGCCAAACCAGAAGCAGGATACGGCAACCAGCCTCAGGAAGAGAATGAAGAGGATATCCGCCAGTGTGCGTTTCGGTATCGTCGGGGATTCGGTTTCCATAGCGCAGACATCGGTTTGGGGTTGCATCTTCACAAGGGCGCCCGCGCGTCTGACACGACGCGCCAGGGACGCTCTATAACATCGAGTTGGCGCATAACCCGAAAATCCATTTCGATTTTCGGGTTATGCGCCAGAGGTTTTTCCGCCGCGGCCAATCGTCCGGTTTGGATTTTCCAGGCGCCATGATAATGAGCGCTCCGATAAATGGAATGGGCCAAGGACAGATATCATGCAGGACAGGACGCATCTCGTCGACGACATCACCGGTCATCGCCGCATGCGGCGCAACCGCAAGGCGGATTGGACACGCCGGCTGGTGCAGGAGAACCGGCTGACGGTCGACGACCTGATCTGGCCGATCTTCATCGTGCCGGGTTCCGGCATCATCGATCCGATCCCGGCCATGCCGGGCGTCAACCGGATGAGCATCGACAAGGCCGTCGAAGCCGCGCGGGAAGCGGCCGGCCTCGGCATTCCGGCGCTCGCCACCTTTCCGAATATCGAGATGGAACTGCGCGACGAGACCGGCTCGAACAGCCTCGAAGCCAACAACCTGATCAATCAGACGACGGCGGCGATCAAGAAGGCGGTGCCCAATATCGGCGTCATTACCGACGTCGCGCTCGATCCCTTCACCAGCCACGGCCATGACGGCATTCTCAGAGGCGGCGAGATCGTCAACGACGAGACCGTTGACCAGGTGGCACGCGCCGCCGTCATGCAGGCGGATGCCGGCGCCGACATCATCGCGCCGTCGGAGATGATGGACGGGCGCATCGGCGCGATCCGCATGGCGCTCGATGCGGCCGGCCACCAGAGCGTCGGCATCATGAGCTATGCGACGAAATTCGCCTCCGCCTTCTACGGTCCCTATCGCGAGGCGATCTCGACGGGCGGGCTGCTGAAAGGCGACAAGAAGACCTATTATATCGACCCCGCCAACGGCACCGAGGCGATCCGCGACGCGGCCCTCGACGTCGAAGAAGGCGCCGACATGCTGATGGTCAAGCCCGGCCTGCCCTATCTCGATATCTGCTGGCGGATGAAGGAGGCCTTCGGCCTGCCGACCTTCGCCTACCAGGTTTCCGGCGAATATACGCAGATCAAGGCGGCGGCGATGAATGGCTGGATCGATGGCGAGCGGGCGATGCTCGAAACGCTGCTGTCTTTCAAGCGGGCGGGATGCGACGGTGTCCTCACCTATTTCGCGGTCGAAGTGGCGAAAATCCTCGCAAAGCGGTGACTGCATAATTCCTTAAATCGGAATCGATCTAAGGATAAAATTATGCAGCGATTCAAAGTGCTACAGCGTCCTTTGCGCATCTCAAAAGACGCGCGGCGCTGTAGAGCATGATGCCGAAAGTGTCCGCGGTTTTCGGACGACATCATGCTCCATTTCTTTGATTTAGATGCGGATGGTTTTGGGCCGATCCGGCCTAAAACCATCCGCATCTGGGGCAGATTATTGCATTTTGCCCTGCCGATACCATATCAGCGGCATCGCTTTTCCTGAGGAGATTGAGATGAGCTACAACCCCAATCCGCTTTATGCCGCCCCGGAGGACTGGCGCGCCTATAGCGGCGTGTTGAGCCGCCGGGTCTTCGCCTTCATTCTCGACTATGTCATCGTGGCGCTGCTCTGCATTCCCGCGGCGATCGTGCTGTTCTTCCTGTCGATCGTCACGCTGGGGCTCGGCTTCTTTCTCTACCCTGCCCTCTTCGTCATCGTCGCTGGCATTTACTTCGGCCTGACTGTGGGCGGGCCGAGCCAGGCCTCGCTCGGCATGCGCGCAATGGGAATCGCGATCGTGCGCGTCGATGGACGGCCGATGGATTTCATGATGGCGATCGTGCATCTGGCCCTGTTCTGGATCCTCAACTCGGTGCTGACGCCGCTCATTCTGCTTGCCGGCCTGTTTATCGAACGCAGCCGTCTCGTTCACGACCTGCTCGTCGGTACGG
>NZ_JBFUAY010000054.1:0-36395 GCF_056406015.1 Rhizobium sp. P1_E1
GGATACAGCCCATCGTCAACCGCCTCGTCTGCGGATGCTAGAACTGTCCCGGCCGGCTGTTCGCTTTCGCCGGCGATCTCCTCGAGCGTCTCCTCGACCTCTTCGATTCCCGAGACCGCGTCGATGATATCGGTGAAGCCTGTAGCGGCAACAGGCTCGTCCTGAAGCGCTTCGGCCGGCGGCACGCTTTCTTCCTGTGCGGGCGCATCGACCGGGTCGAGCGCGGGCGCATCGATCCCGTCGAGATGACCGATCGCAGTCTCCACGGCAAAAAGCAGATTGAACGCCGGATCGTCGCTGAGCTTGCCGACGGCGGCCGGAAGATTGCCTCTGCTGGTGGCGACGGGTCGTTTCACCAACCGGTCGGGATGCGCGCCGGCAAGGTTGATCAAGGTCTTTGCCGTCTGCTCGGAGATCCCGAGCGAGGCAAAGCCCGGCGAGGCCGCGATGACCTCGCCATTGGCGCCGATCACCGCCATATGTGTGTCGGGATCATCAAGTCCCTGCAGCATCTGGGCCGCCGATGCGCCGGCCGCGAGTGGCTTTGCCGAGATCGGCACTGAAAACAGGATGGCCTTTTCGCCTTGGGAAAGCCGGATCAGTTCGGCAGCCGCCTGTACCTGCGCACGCTGAAAGCCCTTGGCAACGCGGATCATCAGGCTGCGGCTGTCGCCGATATCGGTCAGCTGGCGCGCGGCGGTTTCCAGCTGGCGGAAGGTGATGTCGGCGCGGTCGACCCCCTGATCGAGTAGGTCATAGACAGCCGAATGGCCGAAAAGCTCGGCACCTGCACCGTTCGCCCAGAGCAGACGGGCAAGATCGGCCGAAAACAGCACCATGGCCTCGCCGCATGAAAAGCGTTCCCGTACCCGTGCATGCACGGCGATATCGATGAACGGATATTGGACTGCGGGCATGTTCGAACCTTGTCGCTGTCGGCCTTCTTAAATTAACGGCTTATTAATAACTGCGGGGCGCATGCCGGTCCAGAAGAGGAGGGGGTTTTCGGCCGGAAAGGTTAACGTCTTGTGCACCGCACAATAATTGTTGCAATGCACAATGAAATGTCTTATATAAGCATCATCCAACAAACGCAGGCAGCGGCTGCCTCAACCCAAAGGATGCGACCCATGGCTACCATAAAGACCGACGACGTTTTTTCAATCGCTTCTTTCGACCCGTCCAAGTTCACGGAATCTTTCCGTGAATTCGCCGAAAAGGGCGCTCAGCAGTCGAAGGATGCCTATGCCAAGCTGAAGACCGCTGGTGAGGAAGCCGGCAAGACGCTCGAAGCCACCGTCCAGACGGCTCAGGCCGGCTCGGTCGAGATCGGCCTGAAGGCGATCGACATCCTGCGCGTCAATTCCGAGAACTCGCTGTCGCACTTCGAAGCGCTGCTCGGCGTCAAGTCGCCTGCCGAATTCTTCGAGCTGCAGACCTCGTTCATCCGCAAGCAGGCCGAACTCACCGTCGAGCAGGCGAAGTCGATCCAGGAAACCACCAAGCAGGTGGCCGAGAAGCTCGCAAAGCCCTCCAAGGACGCCGCCGAAAAGGCCATGGCTTCGTTCAAGGTTGCCTGATCGGTCTTTACCGATCGGAGATAAAAGGCTGGACCTCGCGTCCAGCCTTTTTGTATATTGACGAGGAATGGGGCTTGAATTCGTCGCCAAGTCCTCGTATGTGACCCCCGTCGCGCCAAGCGCGATTTATGCGGTTGTAGCTCAGTTGGTTAGAGCGCAGGTTTGTGGCACCTGAGGTCGGAGGTTCGAGACCCCCCAACCGTACCATCTCCCCCACGGTCAGAATGAAAACCCGGTTCCAGCCCTTACCATGGAACCCATGTCGCACCGGGTCGTTCTCCATGTTAACGGGAGAATACGCATGTCGAAAACCCTCCTCTACGGTGCGACGAAGATCGACGAGACCAACAGCGCTTATGCGCCGGCCGAAAGTCTCGCCCAGTTTCAGTGGAAGAACCGCGTCTTCGTTGTTTTCGCCGACAGGGATAATTCTCGCGCCGCCCGGCAGGAAAATCACCTGCTGGCCGACCGCTCAGCGCTCGATGAGCGTGATCTGGTGGTGCTCAAGATTTCCGGTGCCGGCGTTCGACCACTCTTCGGTGCGGTTGACGGCCTCGACGGCGAAGCGATCCGCCGCGATCTCGAGGCGCCGGAGGTGGGCGAATTCGCCGCTTTCCTTCTCGGCAAGGACGGCACCGTGAAGCTCAGGGCCAGCGAGCCGATTACCGATGGCGAGCTCTTCGCCATCATCGACAGCATGCCGATGCGCGCTGCCGAATCGCTGAAGCCGGACAAATAGCCCCGAACGTCGCGTAAACTGAAATCATCAAAGGGAGGCGGTCATGTCCGTGCCCAACGAACCCATTCCCGATCAGCCGCCGATGCCCGGACCCGGCTGGAAGCCGGTGCCTCCGATCAAGGAACCGGAGCCTGACCGGTTGCCCGACGAGGCACCCGTTCCAAATCCCGACGAGAACGACGAACCGGCAAAACACGCTTTCGAGGCTTAAAGAAAGATGTGCCGTTCGGCGCTGACGAGTTCCTGCAGGAAATCGGCGACGCTCCTGACGCGCATGAGGTCGCGCGCCGTTTCGTGATAGGTCGTCCAGTAGGCGCGCCGGATCGAAACCTCCGGCAGGATGCGCTGGAGTTCCGGATACTGCCGGGCGATATAATCGTGCAGGATGCCAATTCCGGCGCCTGATCGTACCGCCTCCGTCTGTCCGATCGCCGTCGAAATCTCGAAGCTGGCATCCCAGCTCCGCATCACCTCGCCGGAGAAATTCAGCGAGGCGGTGAAAATCAGGTCTTCGACGTAACCGATGCGCGGATGCGCTTTCAGCGCGTCGATATCGCCTGGCGTGCCCCGGGAGGCGAGGTAGTCGCGTGAGGCATAGAGACCGAGCGTGTAGTCGGTGAGCTTGGAGGAGACGAGCCGGCCTTGTTCGGGCCGCTCCAGCGTGATGGCGATGTCCGCCTCGCGCTGCGACAGCGAGAAAGAGCGCGGCACAGGTACGAGCTGGATCTTCAGCTCCGGATGGCGCTCGATCAGTCTGCCCATGCGCGGCGCAAGAAAGGAAACACCGAACCCATCAGGCGCACCGACGCGCACAGTCCCTGCAATTGCCGTATCTGTGTGGCCGAGGCTGGCCTGTGCTGCGAGCATTTCCGTTTCCATCCGCTCTGCGGATGCCAGGAACACTTCGCCTTCGGCCGTCAGCTCGCAGCCATTCGTGCGACGGATGAAAAGCCGCGTCTTCAGCGCCTCTTCCAGCGAAGTCAATCGTCGTGAGAGCGTGGCATGATTGAGCCCCAGCCGCTTCGAGGCGGCAAGGATCTGCCCGGTGCGGGCGACGGCGAGGAAAATCCGAACATCGTCCCAATTCATGGCTTGGCACGCATTGCGATCGGATCGACCTCGATAAGCGTCAGCGATGTCACCATCTGCGCTGTCTGGTTCTTGTACTTAAGGAAATGTGGTGTCCGTAGATGGGCCTCGTATGCTTCTTGGTCGGCGTAGACTTCAAGGATACGGATCCGGTTTGGGTTGTCCCTGATCGAAACAGCGCTCAGGGAAAGGACGCCGTCTTCCAGCGCTAGAGATGCTTCGATTTCTTCCGTGAGCAAGGCGCGATAGGTTTCAAGCGTGTCCGGATCGATCTCCAGCTCCGCCATTCTGACGATGGGTTTCCGGCTCATCGGTTTGACCTCCCTCAGGGTTTGACTTGTCGCCGTTTGACTTGTTGGCGTGCAGTGCCAAGTTTGGAAGCAGCCGCAGCGCCTGATGCGACGATAGGGCTATAATCTACGCACAACGGTTGCTTATATCAGCGCATTGATTTGTGCAAATTGAAGTGCGAATGTCGGTCATCGAAAAACAGGAGGAACACCCCATGCGTGAGATCGGTCATTTCATCGGCGGCAAGCAGGTTGCCGGCACCAGCGGCCGCGTGAGCAATGTCTACAATCCGGCGACAGGCGAAGTGCAGGCGACCGTCGCACTCGCAAGCGTCGAGGAACTGCGCGCCGCCGTCGAAAACGCCAAGGCTGCGCAGCCGAAATGGGCTGCCACCAACCCGCAGCGCCGCGCCCGCGTCTTCTTCAAATTCGTCGAACTCCTGAACAAGCACATGGACGAACTTGCCGAAATCCTCTCCAAGGAGCACGGCAAGACGATCGAGGATGCCAAAGGCGACGTCATTCGCGGCCTCGAAGTCTGCGAATTCGTCTGCGGCATTCCCCATCTCGCCAAGGGCGAGTTCACCGAGGGCGCCGGGCCGGCGATCGACATGTATTCGATCCGCCAACCGGTCGGCATCGGCGCCGGCATCACCCCCTTCAATTTCCCCGGCATGATCCCGATGTGGATGTTTGCGCCGGCGATCGCCTGCGGCAACGCCTTTATCCTGAAGCCCTCCGAGCGTGATCCCTCCCTGCCGATCCGCCTCGCCGAACTGATGATCGAAGCCGGTCTGCCCGCCGGCATCCTCAACGTCGTCAACGGCGACAAGGGTGCGGTCGACGCGATCCTCACCGATCCCGATATCGGCGCCGTCTCCTTCGTCGGCTCGACGCCGATCGCCCGCTACGTCTATGGCACGGCGGCGATGAACGGCAAGCGCGCCCAGTGCTTCGGCGGCGCCAAGAACCACATGATCATCATGCCGGATGCAGACCTGGACCAGGCCGTCAACGCGCTGATGGGCGCAGGCTACGGTTCGGCCGGCGAGCGCTGCATGGCGATCTCGGTTGCCGTCCCAGTCGGCGAGGAGACCGCCAACCGCCTCGTCGAGAAGCTGACGCCGAAGATCGAATCCCTGCGCATCGGCCCCTATACCGACGACAAGGCCGACATGGGCCCGCTGGTCACCAAGGAAGCCTATACCCGTGTTCGCGGCCTGATCGACCGCGGCATCGAAGAAGGTGCCAAACTCGTCGTCGACGGCCGCGATTTCAAGCTCCAGGGTTATGAAGACGGCTATTTCGTCGGCGGCTGCCTGTTCGATCATGTCACGCCCGAGATGGATATCTACAAGACCGAGATCTTCGGACCTGTCCTTTCCGTCGTTCGCGCCGCGAACTACGAGGATGCGCTGTCGCTGCCGATGAAGCACGAATATGGCAACGGTGTCGCCATCTACACCCGTGACGGCGATGCCGCCCGCGATTTTGCATCGCGCATCAATATCGGCATGATCGGCATCAACGTTCCGATCCCGGTTCCGCTCGCCTATCACTCCTTCGGCGGCTGGAAGGCCTCGAGCTTCGGCGACCTCAACCAGCATGGCACGGATTCGATCAAGTTCTGGACGAAGACCAAGACCGTCACTGCCCGCTGGCCCTCGGGCATCAAGAGCGGCGCTGAATTCGTCATGCCGACGATGAAGTGATCGTCACGACATTCCGATCTGAAATCTGCAATTCGGGGGCCATTTGGCTCCCGAATTTTTCCTCATCATGCTGATTGCCGGCGATATCGGTCGGGCGTCGAGGATGTCCTGAGACAAGGGCGCGGTCTGCTCGCCATCTCCTATTCCCCCAGTGCCTAGGTCAAATTGATGCGCAAGGCACGCCCGAGCGCAGGCGGGCCATCCTGGATGACGTCGGGATCCTGGAGCAGGATTGACGTCGCGGCAAATGGCCTCATAAGCTGAATGCGAATTTCATATTTTGGAATTGTTCAAAACTACCAAACCGCCTATATAGGTCTGAACAGACGAGTCAGGAGAATGGCATGCGGTTGACGAAGCAGACGAACTATGCGGTTCGCATGTTGATGTATTGTGCTGCCAATGACGGCCACTTGAGCCGGATTCCGGAAATCGCCAAAGCCTATGGCGTTTCCGAGCTCTTTCTTTTCAAGATCCTTCAGCCGCTGAACAAGGCGGGTCTGGTCGAAACCGTGCGCGGTCGCAATGGCGGCGTGCGCTTGGGCAAGCCGGCCGCCGACATTAGTCTTTTCGACGTCGTTCGGGTGACGGAAGACAGTTTCGCCATGGCCGAATGCTTCGAGGATGACGGTGAGGTCGAATGCCCGCTGGTCGACAGTTGCGGGTTGAATTCGGCGCTGCGCAAGGCGCTCAACGCCTTCTTCGCCGTGCTGTCGGAATATTCCATCGACGACCTCGTCAAGGCGCGTCCGCAGATCAATTTCCTTCTCGGAATTACCGGCGAGCCGGCATATCGCAAACCAGCGATCGTTGCCCCCGCCGCCTGAATTAAAGAGCAGAATATGCTTCTGAACCGCGGTTGCCCCGGCAACCGCGGTTTTTGTTTTTGCGGGCGTCTCATTGGCCTCCGGAATGCTGGGAAATGCCGGTTGCATGTCGCGATGGGCGCGCTTTTATACCAAATGCGACAAAATTCCGGTCTTTTTTGTCTGAATATTTCCAAATGCGGCTGATTTTTGACTGAAAATTTCTAAAATTGTCCAGCTGGAAAATTTTTCTGCGTAGCCCGTTGCTTTCAGTAGATAAATATCGTTCCATCAACCGTCGATCGTGATGCCATTCTACGATCTCCAAACATCAAAAAAGAACAACCGGGAAACAATATTATGAAAAAGATCTCTGTCCTCCTGGCAGCGACGGCCTTGATTTCCGTCATGGCGACGTCGGCCTGGTCCAAGACCCTTGTTTATTGCTCCGAGGGCTCGCCGGAAGGCTTCGACCCTAGCCTCTATACGGCAGGCACGACCTTCGACGCGTCGTCGCGCACGGTCTATAGCCGTCTCGTCGAATTCAAGCATGGCGGCACCGAGATCGAGCCCGGCCTGGCCGACAGCTGGAGCGTTTCGGCCGACGGCAAGGAGTACACCTTCAAGCTGCATCCGGGCGTCAAGTACCAGACCACCGACTTCTTCACGCCGACGCGTGACTTCAATGCCGACGACGTCATCTTCTCGTTCGAGCGCCAGCTCAAGGCTGACAATCCGTGGAACAAGTATGTCGAGGGCGGCTCTTACGAATACGCTGCCGGCATGGGCTTCCCGGAGCTGATCAAGTCGGTCGAGAAGGTCGACGACCTCACCGTCAAGTTCACGCTCAACCATCCCGAAGCGCCGTTCCTCGCCGACCTCGCCATGGACTTCGCCTCGATCGTCTCCAAGGAATATGCCGACAAGCTCGCCGCCGACGGCAAGATGGCGCAGATGAACCAGCAGCCGCTCGGCACTGGCCCGTTCACCTTCGTCGCCTACCAGCCGGATGCCGTTATCCGCTACAAGGCGAACGAAACCTATTTCAAGGGTAAGGAAAAGATCGACGATCTGGTTTTCGCCATCACCTCTGACGCTGCCGTGCGCGCCCAGAAGCTGAAGGCCGGCGAATGCCACCTCATTCCTTATCCGAATGCGGCTGACGTCGCCGAACTCAAGAAGGACGAGAACCTGACCGTGCTTGAGCAGGCCGGCCTGAACGTTTCGTATCTCGCTTACAACACCTTGATTGCTCCATTCGACAAGGCCGAAGTCCGCAAGGCGCTGAACATGGCGATCAACAAGCAGGCGATCGTCGATGCCGTCTTCCAGGGTGCCGCGGCCGTTGCCAAGAACCCGATCCCGCCGACGATGTGGTCCTATAACGATGCCGTCGTAGACGACAAGTACGATCCCGATGCGTCGAAGAAGATGCTGGCAGATGCCGGCGTCAAGGATCTGAAGATGAAGATCTGGGCGATGCCGGTTTCGCGTCCMTACATGTTGAACGCGCGTCGCGCCGCCGAATTGATGCAGGCCGACTTGGCCAAGGTCGGCGTCGATGCGGAAATCGTCACCCATGAATGGGCCGAATATCTGAAGCTCTCGTCCGACAAGAATCGCGACGGTGCCGTCATCCTCGGCTGGACCGGCGACAACGGCGATCCAGACAATTTCATGGATACGTTGCTTGGCTGCGACGCTGTCGGCGGCAACAACCGCGCTCAGTGGTGCAACAAGGAATTCGACGATCTGATGACGAAGGCCAAGCAGACGGCCGACGTCGCCGAGCGCACCAAGGCTTATGAGCAGGCGCAGCTGATCTTCAAGAAGGAAGCTCCCTGGAATACGCTTGACCACTCGTTGGTCTTCGTTCCGATGAGCAAGAAGGTCTCGGGCTTCTTCATGGATCCGCTTGGTATCCACCGTTTCGACGGCGTGGACATTTCCGAATAATAAAAAATCTGTAAACTACCCGGTCAACGCCGGGTGCGGCCGGCGGTCAGGTTCCCCTGACCGCCGGAAACTATTGGAAAACCTGCTATGTTGCGTTTTTTCATCGGCCGCCTCGCGGTGCTGATCCCGACGTTTCTCGGCGTTTCACTCATTGCCTTCTCGTTCATCCGCCTGATTCCCGGTGATCCGGTCATGCTTCTGTCGGGGGAACGTGTCATGGCGCCGGAACGTCACGCCCAGATCATGCACGATCTCGGCTTCGACCGGCCCATATATGTGCAATATTTCGATTATATCGTAAAAGTGTTGCACGGCGATCTCGGCACCTCGATCGTCACCAAGCGGCCCGTTCTCGGTGAGTTCTTCACGTTGTTCCCGGCAACGCTGGAACTTTCGCTCTGTGCCATCATCATCGCGGTCTGTCTTGGCGTGCCCGCCGGCGTCTTTGCAGCCGTCAAGCGAGGCACGTGGTTCGATCAGAGCGTGATGGGTGTTGCCCTCATCGGTTATTCCATGCCGATCTTCTGGTGGGGCTTGCTGCTTATCATCTTCTTCTCCGGCTATCTCGGCTGGACACCGGTTTCCGGCCGCATCTCGCTGATGTATTTCTTCAAGCCGGTTACCGGCTTCATGCTGATCGACAGCCTGCTGTCGGGCCAGAAGGGCGCCTTCGCCTCGGCGGTCAGCTACCTCATTCTGCCGACCATCGTGCTGGCGACCATCCCGCTCGCCGTTATCGCCCGCCAGACACGTTCGGCGATGCTCGAGGTTCTGGGCGAGGATTATGTCCGCACGGCGCGCTCGAAGGGTCTGAAGCCGTTGCGCGTCGTCGGCGTGCACGCGTTGCGCAATGCGATGATCCCCGTCATCACCACGATCGGTCTGCAGATCGGCGTTCTTCTTGCCGGCGCCATCCTCACCGAGACGATTTTCTCCTGGCCGGGTATCGGCAAATGGATGGTCGATTCGGTCTTCAAGCGCGATTACGCCGTGGTCCAGGGCGGTCTTCTGCTGATCGCCGGCGTCATCATGCTGGTCAATCTGATTGTTGATGTTCTCTACGGTTTCATCAATCCGCGCATTCGTCATTAGGAGCGGTCCATGAGCACGGTCACCGTCAAAACCGGCCAGCCATCCGCTCTTGCGGAGTTCTGGCACTATTTCTCCCGCAACAAGGGCGCGGTCATCGGCTTGGTGGTTTTCATCATCATTCTGGTCGTCGCAGTCCTCGCGCCACTCTTTGCGCCACATCAACCGAACGAGCAGAACCGTGCGGTACTACTGGCCGTGCCGTTCTGGATGGAGGGCGGCAGCGCCTCCTTCCCGCTTGGAACGGATGCCGTCGGCCGCGATATCCTTTCGCGCCTGATCTACGGCGCGCGGTTCTCGCTGTTCATCGGCGTCGTCGTCGTCACGTTATCGGTCATTTCAGGCGTCTTGATCGGCCTCGTCGCCGGATTTTTCCGCGGTAAGATCGATACCGCGATCATGCGCCTGATGGATATCATCCTGGCCTTCCCGTCGCTGCTGCTGGCTCTGGTGCTGGTGGCCGTGCTCGGGCCTGGACTGACCAATGCGATGATCGCGATTTCGCTGGTCAACCAGCCGCATTTCGTGCGGCTGACGCGCGCCTCGGTCATTTCAGAGCGTGAGAAGGAATATGTGATTGCCTCGCGTGTCGCTGGTGCCGGCACCTTCCGTTTGATGTTCAAGACGATCCTGCCGAACTGTCTTGGGCCACTGATCGTTCAGGCGACGCTCGCCTTCTCGGCGGCGATTCTCGATGCCGCCGCCCTCGGCTTTCTCGGCATGGGCGCCCAGCCGCCGACACCCGAATGGGGGACGATGCTGGCCGAATCCCGTGAGTTCATCTCGCGTGCCTGGTGGGTGGTGACGTTTCCGGGTCTTGCCATCCTCATCACCGTTCTCGCCATCAACCTGATGGGCGACGGCCTGCGCGACGCGCTCGATCCCAAACTGAAGAGGTCGTGATGCCACTCCTCGAGATTGAAAATCTGACTGTCGAATTTCAGACCTCTTCCGGTCTCTTCCGCGCCGTCGACCGCGTATCGCTTGTCTGCGATAAGGGCGAGATCCTGTCGGTCGTCGGCGAATCCGGCTCGGGCAAATCCGTTGCCATGCTTGCCCTGATGGGGCTTTTGCCCTGGACGGCGAAGATCACCGCCGACCGGATGCAGTTCGACGGCAAGGATCTGCGCGGCATCTCCGCCCGCCAGCGCCGCAGGATCGTCGGCAAGGATATGGCGATGATCTTCCAGGAGCCGATGTCCAGCCTGAACCCGTGTTTCACGGTCGGCTTCCAACTCGGCGAGACCCTGCGCTTCCATATGGGCCTCAACCGCACGGAGCGCCGCCAACGTTCGATCGAACTGCTGAACCTCGTCGGCATTCCGGCGCCGGAAGAGCGCCTGTCGAACTTCCCGCATCAGATGTCCGGCGGCATGAGCCAGCGCGTGATGATCGCCATGGCGCTCGCCTGCAATCCGAAGCTGCTCATCGCCGACGAGCCGACGACCGCGCTGGACGTGACGATCCAGGCACAGATCCTCGATCTGCTCGTTCGCCTGCAGAAGGAGCAGGGCATGGCGCTGGTGCTGATCACCCACGACATGGGCGTCGTTGCCGAAACCGCCGAACGTGTGCAGGTGCAATATGCCGGACAGAAGGTCGAAGAACAGCCGGTGAGGGCGCTGTTCCGCGATCCGCATCATCCCTATACCGCAGCCCTGCTCGCCGCTCTGCCGGAACGCGCCAAAGTCGGCCAGCGTCTTCCCTCGATCGCCGGTGTCGTTCCCGGCCAGCATGGTCGCCCGACGGGCTGTCTCTTTGCGCCGCGCTGTGGCTTCGCCACGGTCGAATGCGAGCGCGGCGTTGTCCGCCAGGGGCCGGAGCTCGGACTGGCGCTCTGCAACTATCCTTTGAAGGGCGGCAAGCCGCTCGGGCATCCCGGCATCATGGCCGTTGAAACTGCAGGAGACCTCGTATGACGGACGCCGTTCTCGAGGGCAGGGATCTCGCCCGCTTTTACACCGTCAACCGCGGCCTCTTCAAAGCCGATGCCACCGTCAAGGCGCTGAACGGCGTCAGCTTCAGCCTGCATTCCGGCAAGACGCTCGCCGTCGTCGGCGAATCCGGTTGCGGCAAGTCAACGCTCGCCCGCCTGGTCACCATGATCGAGGATCCGACATCAGGGCAGTTGCTGATCGACGGCAAGCCGGCCCATGTCGGTGACCGCAGCCTGCGCAGCCAGGTGCAGATCGTCTTCCAGAACCCCTACGGCTCGCTCAACCCGCGCCAGAAGGTCGGTTCGATCCTCGAAGAGCCGCTGAAGATCAACACCGATCTCAACGCCGCCGCCCGCCGCCGCAAGGTGGAGGAGATGATGGCGCGCGTCGGCCTGCGTTCGGAGCATTATGGCCGCTATCCCCATATGTTCTCAGGTGGCCAGCGTCAGCGCATCGCCATTGCCCGCGCCCTGATGCTGCGGCCGAAGGTGCTGGTGCTCGACGAACCGGTCTCGGCGCTCGATCTGTCGATCCAGGCGCAGGTGCTGAACCTCTTGATGGACCTGCAGAAAGAGATGGGGCTTGCCTATCTCTTCATCTCGCACGGCCTGTCCGTCGTCCATCATATCGCCGACGAGGTGATGGTAATGTATCTCGGCCGTCCCGTGGAAACCGGTCCCGCCGCCGAGGTCTTCGCCAGGCCGCGCCATCCCTATACGGCAGCCTTGCTGTCGGCGACGCCGATCGCCGATCCCGATCGCGAAAAGACCCGCATTCGCCTGCAGGGCGAACTGCCTTCGCCGTTGAAGCCGCCGTCGGGTTGCCACTTCAATCCGCGCTGCTGGAAGGCGCAGGACCATTGCCGCCAGGTTTCTCCCGAATTAACTGGGGAAGGCACACATCAATATGCCTGTCATTTCCCGCTCGATTGAGCGGGAAGACAAGCCCGAGGAGCAAACATGCCGGATGAGCAGATGAACAGACCCCATGCGATCATCGTCATGGGGGTCAGCGGCTGCGGCAAATCCTCCGTCGGCGAGAAACTCGCCGAAGCCCTGCACCTGGTCTTCGTCGAAGGTGATGCGCTTCATCCGGCCGCCAATGTCGAAAAGATGTCGAAGGGCATTCCGCTGAACGATGAGGACCGAATGCCCTGGCTCGACCGGATCGGCGAAGACATGAAGGCCTCGCTGGAGAAAAGCGAGGGCATCATCGTCTCCTGCTCGGCGCTGAAGCGCATCTATCGCGACAGGCTGCGGGCTGCTGCCGGTGGCAATTTGTTCTTCGTCTATCTCGAAGGTTCCAGGGCGCTGCTGATGAAGCGTATGGGCGAGCGCAAGGGACATTTCATGCCGGTCTCGCTGCTCGACAGCCAGTTGGCGACGCTTGAGGTGCCCACAGGCGAGCCGGGCGTCGTCACTGTCGATATCGACGACACGATCGAAGGCATCGCGGCAACGGCGCTCGAAGGCCTCGCCGCGCTCGGCGTTACGGGTTGAAACGCTGCGGCGAATAGGCCGCGATATCGATGAACGGCGTCTCGCCGGTGATGAGTTCGGCAAGCGCGCGGCCGGTCACCGGCCCGAGTGTCAGCCCGTGATGGGCATGGCCGAAGGCAAACCACAGGCCCTGATGGCGCGGCGCCTTGCCGATAACAGGCATCATGTCTGGCGTGCAGGGGCGCGCGCCCATCCAGGGTTCGAGATCGAGCCTGCCTCCGAGCGGGAAGATCGTGCGCGCCACGGCTTCGGCGCGGTCGAGCTGAACCGGCGTCTTCGGCGCGTCGTGCGTTGCAAACTCCGCCCCTGTCGTCAGGCGGATGCCGCGGTTCATCGGCGCAAGAAGGTAGCCGCGTTCGGCATCCAATGTCCAGTTGTTGAGCACGGCACTGCCCTCGGCGGCATAGTGCATGTGATAGCCGCGCTTGACGCCGAGCGGGAAGGAATAGCCAAGCCGGCGCGTTGCAACGGCCGCCCAGGGGCCGAGCGCCATCACCGCATCCTCGGCTTCGAGCGGACCTTCCCTCGTCATGATCTTCCAGCCGGAGCCGAACGGACCGAGCGAGGCGGCGTCACCCGTGACGAACCGGCCACCGAGGCTTTCGAAATAGCAGCGATAGGCCGATGTCAGTGCATGCGGGTCGAGCACCGACCAGGGATCGCGCCAGCGGATGCCGCCGGCGAAATCGCCGGTCATATGAGGTTCCATGCGGGCGATGTCGGCCGAAGTCAGGCTGTCATACTCCACGCCGAATTCATTCTGCCAAAGTGCTGCCTCTGCGAAAGCCCCGTCGCGCTTGGCTTCAGTGCGGAAAATCTTTATCCAGCCGTCCTTGCGGATCAGCGTTTCGGCCTGCGACGCCTCGATCAGATCCTTGTGTTCGACAACCGAATTTTCGATCAGCGGCGCATAGGCCCGGGTGATGATGGCGTGGCGGCGCGCATTGGAATTCCGCCAGTAGCGGGCGAGAAAGGCGATCTGGCTCGGCAGTGCGCGCAGGTGATAATGCGCGTCGATGCGGTTGTTCAGCGCGTAACGCAGCAAAAGCCCGAGCTGCTGGGGAAAGCCGTAAGGCGCGACACCTTCGCGCTGGATCAGGCCGGCATTGCCGAAGGAGGTTTCGTTGCCCGGATCCTTGCGGTCGATCAGCGTCACCTGCCGGCCGCGCCGCTGAAGATGGATGGCGGTGGAAACCCCGACGATGCCGGCGCCGAGCACGATTGCGTTCTTCGTCATTTCCGCTTGCATTCCGCTTTGTTTATCGGGGTGAAAATGCCCGTGCCGATACCGCGACGCAAACGGAAAATCGCATTCATTTCAAAATCATTGCGCTTTTCAGTGCGGCATTTTCAGCCTTCACGCGGACATGGAGGATAAGCGCGTTGAGAAGGGAAAAGACGATCGCGTAAAGCGGTAGGCCGAAGGCGAGCGGAAGGACGGCGATCTCGCCGACGACGATCGCATAGTTCGGATGGCGGAGGAAGCGATAGGGCCCGGAGCTGACGAGCGGCGCGCCGGGCAGGATGATGATGCGCGTCGTCCAGCGGCCTTTCAGCGTCGCCAGCACCCAGAGCCGCAGCGCCTGCAGCCCCATGAACACGAGAAACCAGAAGAGCGCGACCGGCCTGCCCGGTGCAAGCAGCCAAAGGCCGATGATCCAGCCTGCATGCAGCGCCACCATGGTGGGATAATGCTCGGGTGCCACCTCTCTGGCGCCTCTGGCAAGAAGCGCCGCCGTGTTGCGCCGGGCGAGCACGAGTTCCGCCAGCCGCTGCAGCGTCACGAATGCCAGAAGCGCGATCGACGGCCACATCATGCCGCCCTCCGCAGCGTCACGCAGCTGGCCGAAAAGCCAGGCCCCATGGCGATCATCGCGGAGCGCGCCGGCAACCCGGCGCGGATTGCCCGCTCCAGCACGAAGAGGATGGTCGGCGAGGACATGTTCCCATATTCGGCAAGCACGGCGCGCTCGTGATCGAGCGTCCCCGGCGTCATCGAAAGCGCGCTCTCCATCGCGGCCAGCACCTTCATGCCGCCGGGATGGCAGATGAAGCGGTCGATATCCTCCACCCTCAGCCCGTTGCGGGCCAGAATGGCCGTTACCGCTGGGCCGAGCTGCTTTTCGGCAAACGGCGGCAGCGATTGCGCCAGCACGATACCGAAGCCGCCGTCATCGATCTTCCAGCCCATGATATCGAGCGTGTCGGGAAAAAGATGCTCGCCGGTCGATTCCACCTCCGCCAGCCCGTTTTCGCCTGATCGCAGCACGCAGGCGGCAGCGCCGTCGCCGAAAAGCGCCGTTGCGATGATGTTCGGCCGCGTCAGTTCGTCCAGCCGGAAGGCGAGCGTGCAAAGCTCGATCGAGACGAAAAGCACAACAGTGCCCGGCCGGCTCCGCGCCAGCCGCGAGGCGATCGCAAAGCCCGACACGCCGGCGGCACAGCCGAGCCCGAAGACCGGCACGCGTTCGATATCGGGTCTGAAACCCATCCGGCCGGCAAGCTGCGCATCGAGGCTCGGTGTCGTAAAACCAGTGGAGGAGACGGTCACGACACAGTCGACATCGCCGGCCTCAAGCCCTGCCTGGCGAAGGGCCGAGCTGGCAGCCTCGACGAAAAGCCCGCCTGCCACCTCTGCAAAGGCCTGCATCCGGTCTTGCCAGCCGTGTGGCTCGTCGAACCAGGCAAGCGGCCGCGCCGCATGGCGCTTGTCGATGCCTGCGCTATCGAAGACGCGGGCAAGATGGCGGAAATCCTCGAAGCGGTCGGCAAACAGCCGGGCCGAGGCTTCGACCGCCTGTTTTTGGAAAATGACATGTTCGGGTGTGGCAATGGCGAGGCTGACGAGTTTGACGGTGTCGGTCACAGAATTCTCCTTGTCCCTCCGGCGGAACGAAGGAAAACACGCAGACGCCCAAATTATTCAGCTCTGAAGCTTCACGAAAGGGTGAAGAAAGAAATGCAAGCAGCAGCCGAATAAAGCTGGATGCAGCGGTGTTCTCTCGTCGCAACGTCACTTTCGAGGAGTTTCCCCATGACGATCATGACAGCCCGCATCGCTTCCATCATTCTCGGCGGCTGCCTTGCCGCTTCTGTTGTCTCCGGTCCGGTTTTTGCGGTCGGCGATGATAGCAGCACGACGCCGGTCTGCAAGAAGGGCGAGATCTACGACCAGAAGACCAAGAAATGCGTCAAGCAGCAGAGCGCCAACGTCTCCGACGAGAACCGCGCCGACTATGCCTATTCGCTGGCCAAGGCCGGCCGTTATGAAGAGGCGCTTGCCGTGCTCGACACGGTCAAGGATCAGAACACCGCCGAAGTGCTGAATTATCGCGGTTATGCCACCCGCAAGCTCGGCCGCACCGACGAGGGCATCTCCTATTATCTGCAGTCGGTGAAGATGGACCCGCAATACGCCAAGGTCCGCGAATATCTCGGTGAAGCCTATGTCATCAAGGGTCAGCTCGATCTCGCCAAGGACCAACTGAAGTCAATCAAGGCGATCTGCGGCACCGGCTGCGAGGAATATCAGGATCTGAACGCTGCCATCCTCGATCCCTCGAAGATCTGATCAGCAGGCCACGGGGCGGGAAAATGGAAGCACGAAAGGGATGTAAGAATGTCGGTCGCGCGCACCCATTTTCCTGCCTATAGTCGCGCGAGAATGGAATCGCCGGTTCACCCGGCGGTTTCGAAGAATGCAGGATCGGCGGAGGCGGCCATCGCGAGCGAAGCGGATATCAGGAGCGGCCTGACGGAAAATCTGGCAAGGCTCTGGCGTTATGGTCTCGTTCTCTCGCATCAGCGCGATGTCGCCGACGACCTGGTCCAGGCGACCTGCCTTCGCGCACTCGAGCGCGCCGATCAGTTCATTCCTGGCACCCGGCTCGACCGCTGGCTGTTTTCGATCCTGCATTCGATCTGGCTGAACGAGATCCGTTCCCGCCGGGTGCGCCAGGGTCAGGGTTTCGTCGATGCCGGGGAGACGCTGACCTTCGATGGTGCGCACGACACCGAAACGCATGTGATGGCGGGTCAGGTGCTGAAACAGGTGAATGCGCTGCCTGAGGCGCAGAGGACGGTGGTTTTCCTCGCCTATGTGGAAGGGCTTTCCTATCGCGAGGTTGCAGGCATATTGGATATCCCGATCGGAACCGTGATGAGCCGGCTGGCGGCTGCCCGCGCCAAGCTCTCCGGCGCGCCGGACCGGAAGGGGGACGGCAATGAATAGGAAATACACCATTCCCTCCGACGAGGACCTGACCGCCTTCATCGACGGCGAACTGACGCCCGAAGAGGCTGCGCGCATTGAAGCCATTATGAACGAAGACGAGAGCGTCGCTGAACGGCTGGAATTTTTGGCGCGCGCCAGCCTACCGTTCGAGCAAGCCTTCGCCCCGCTGCTCGCCGAAGCCCCGCGCGCGAAGCTGCAGACGATGCTCGCTGCCATCCCGGTGCAGCCGGGCGCAAGATCCGACCCCATGCCCGCTTTCGCCAGCCGTCGCCGCTTCCTCGGCGCGCTCGCCGCCTCGCTGGTCGCCGGCATCGCGATCGACCGCGCCGTCATCGGCATGGGAGCACGCTTTTCGGCAAAGGACGAAAACAGCGAATGGCGCAGCGTGGTCGCCGATTATATCTCGCTCTATACCCCGGAGACCCTGGCCGGCCCCGCGCCCGTCAGGGAGGTCCAGGCCGCCCAGCTCAGGCCCCTCGACGAAAAACTCGGCCTGTCGCTCTCCCCCGAAGCCGTCTCGCTCCCGGGCATCGATTTCAAACGCGCACTGATGCTGCAATATGACGGCAAACCGCTCGCCCAGATCGCCTATCTCGACCCCGAAACCGGCCCCATGGCGCTCTGCATCGTCAAATCAGATGCGGGCAGCAAGGCGCCGGACCTCGAAAGCCGCAAGGGCCTGAACGTGATCTACTGGTCGAACGAGACGCACGCCTTCATGCTGATCGGCCGCATTCCGGCCGACCGCATGAAGGAATTGGGAGAGGACGTCAGGAGGAGGCTTTCAGCCTGACCTCTATATTCTGCCGAATCGCAGCTATCTAGAGCATTTCCGTTTCTCTCCGAGTCACGGAAATGCTCTATCTTTTTGTTTTTGCGCAATTCCGGACGCAAAACCGCTGCGCACTTTTGCGGGAATTGCTCTAATCCACCAGACCACGCAAATATTGGCCGTAATCGCCTTTGCCCGCTTTGGCGGCAATCTGGGCGAAGTGCTCGTTCGTGATGAAGCCTTTCGCCAGCGCAATTTCCTCCGGGCAAGCGATTTTGAAGCCCTGGCGTTTTTCAAGCGTGCGGACGAACTCGCCGGCCTCAAGCAGACTTTCGGGCGTGCCTGTATCGAGCCAGGCATATCCCCGGCCCATCATCGAGACCCGCAGCTTCCCTCGCTCCAGATATGTCTTGTTGACATCGGTGATCTCGTATTCGCCGCGCGGCGATGGCTTTAGATTGGCTGCGATATCAACGACGTCGGCATCGTAAAAATAAAGGCCGGTGACAGCCCAGTGCGATTTCGGCTTCGCCGGCTTTTCTTCAATCGAAATTGCAGTCATATCGCTGCCGAATTCGACGACGCCGTAACGTTCGGGATCGTGCACGTGATAGGCAAATACCGTCGCACCGTCATCCTTGGACACACCCTCTTCGAGGAGTTCCGGAAGGCCGTGGCCGAAGTAGATATTGTCTCCGAGGATAAGACAGGAGGGTCCGCCCGCCACAAAGTCTGCGCCGATAATATAGGCTTGGGCCAGGCCATCGGGGCTCGGCTGGACAGCATAGCTCAGAGACATGCCCCAGTCGCTACCATCACCCAGCAACCGCTGGAAAAGCGGCATATCGTGCGGGGTGGAGATGATCAGAACCTCCCGTATGCCGGCCAGCATCAAGGTGGTCAGCGGGTAGTAGATCATCGGCTTGTCATAGATCGGAAGCAACTGCTTCGAGACCGAATGAGTCATCGGGTGCAGGCGAGTACCGCTGCCCCCCGCAAGCACAATACCTTTCATACGGCCTCCTTCGGCTCTTCCAAGAGCTTTGTCACAGCAGCTCGCGTTGATACCTGCCACTCCGGCATGCTGACCCCATAAAGGCGCTTCAACTTATCGCAGCACAATCGGGAATTGGCGGGCCGTTTCGCGGCTGTGGGGTAGTCGGCGGTGGCAATGTCCTTGACGGTGACGCGCCTACCGGTCTTTTCCTCGAGAATGGACAATATATATCGAGCAAACTCGGCCCAGTTCGTTTCGCCGCTGCCGGCCAAATGAAAAACACCCCGCAAGTCCGGGCTGGAATCCTTTGATAGCCTGGCCGCTATTTTGACGATAGCCTCGGCGATGTCGTTGGCGGAGGTCGGGCAACCCAGTTGATCGCTGACAACGCTCAACTCTTCCCGCGTCTCCGCAAGCCTGAGCATGGTTTTCACAAAGTTGTGGCCAAACGTTGAATAGACCCAGGCCGTCCGCAGGATGGCATGGTTTTCATTCGCTGCGGCGACCGCATATTCGCCCTCGAGCTTCGATCTGCCATAGACGGATACCGGTCCGACCGGGTCGCTCTCGACATAGCTTTCGGGCTTGTCTCCATCGAAAACATAATCGGTCGAGAGATGGATGATAGGAAGGGACAGCTCGGCAGCTGCTGCAGCGACTGCTCTTGCGCCGTCTCGATTGATGGCGAAAGCTGACGCCTCGTCGCTTTCGGCTTTGTCAACGGCGGTGTAGGCGGCCGACGAGACGACGACGTCAGGTTTGATTTTCGCAATGATTTCACGCACCGTCGAAGGCTGGAGCAAATCCAGTTCAGGCCTGCCTATGGCGATGACCTCGATACCTCCCGCGTCCAGCGCTTGCAACGCAGATGTGACCTGGCCGCTCTTGCCTGTTACTACGATGCGCATCTCACACCTTTTTCAACACGCCAAGCCGTTCACCGGAATACACACGCTCACGCAGCGGCTGCCACCACCAAGCATTTTCCAGATACCACTCAACGGTCTTGCGAATACCGCTGTCGAAATTCTCCAGTGCTTTCCAGCCGAGTTCGGTCTCGAGCTTGGTGGCGTCGATAGCGTAGCGAGCATCGTGGCCCGGCCGATCGGTAACGTAGCTTATAAGATCGCTATGCGGTGCGTGTCCTGGCCGGACTTCATCCATGATCGCGCACACGCGCTCGACAACTTCGATGTTTCGCCGCTCGTTGCGCCCGCCGACATTGTATTTTTCGCCGGGACGGCCTCGTTGCACGATCAGCCAGAGCGCTCGTGCGTGGTCGTCGACATAGAGCCAATCGCGAATGTTGGAACCGCTTCCGTAGACGGGCAACGGCTTCCTTTCCAGCGCGTTCAATATGATGAGAGGAATAAGCTTTTCCGGGAAATGGAAAGGACCGTAATTGTTCGAACAGTTGGAAATGATCACGGGCAGGCCGTAAGTCCTCTCCCACGCCGTCGCGAGGTGATCGCTGGCCGCCTTGGACGCGGAGTAGGGAGAGGACGGATCGTAAGGCGTCGTTTCGGCAAACACCCCGTCTTCGCCGAGGGAACCATAGACTTCGTCGGTAGACACGTGCAGCATCCTGAATGCCGCCTTTTCGTCCGCCGGAAGCCCTTGCCAATATTGCCGCGCGGCCTCCAACATGCTGAAGGTGCCGTTTATATTCGTTTCGATAAAATCCGCCGCGCCGGTGATCGACCGGTCGACGTGGCTTTCCGCCGCCAGATGCATGACGTAATCGGGACGAAACTCCTCGAAAGCGCTGCTGACAGCGCTTCTGTCGCAAATGTCGGCTTTGAGAAACCTGTAGTTGGCAGCATTCTCGATCGCTTTCAGCGAGGCAAGATTGCCGGCATAGGTCAGCTTGTCGATATTGAGGACGTCGGCGCCGATCTCGCTGACGAGATAGCGCACCAATGCCGAACCGATGAAGCCAGCGCCACCTGTTACAAGAACACGCATGAGGCCCTCCGTTTTACGAAAATTGAAAATATGCGGGGAGTTCGGAAAGCAGCGGCTGCTTATTGTCCTTATCGGAAAGAACGTAGGCATCCATCTGCGGCCACTCGATCCCGATCTCGGCGTCGTTCCACCGCACGCCACGGTCATGCTCCGCGCTGTAGGGAGCTGTGACTTTGTAGCTTATGATCGTATCAGGCTGCAAAGTTACGAACCCATGCGCAAATCCGGCTGGCACCCAAAGTTGTGAGCCATTCTCCGGGGACAGTTCTGCGGAGACCCACTTCCCATATGTCGGAGAGCCATGTCTGATATCGACAGCCACATCCAGGAGGGCGCCACGGAGACAGCGCACAAGTTTGCCTTGCGCAAAGGGAGACAACTGAAAATGTAATCCCCGGACGGTTCCCGGCTGTGCTGAAAGGGACTCATTATCCTGCACGAAAGAGACGTCGGCCACGTTGCTGCGGAACCAGGAATCCTTGAAGACTTCGCTAAAATAGCCCCTCGAGTCACCGAACCTGGCGGGAGTGATCTTTTTAACGTCCCCGATCTCCAGTTGTTCTAAATTCAACGCATACATCCTTGCATTAGGCTTGATCGCTGGATTGTGACAGCGGCCAACGCCGGCAATATAGCCAATTGTGCTGCTGAGCACATACCTTGGCGAGGCCTGGACGGCAAGATGAGAATCCAGTTCTGCCGCCGGATGTGTGGAACGCCGGAGCAGACGATTCAAGCTGCGGCAATGGATTGGCTTCTAGCGTTAAATTGCGGATCCATGCCGGTCAAAAAGCCCTCATGCGCAGTTATGTCGAGCATCTGGTCTCTCACGACGGGCTGACTTCAATCGGGACGCATGGGAGGCCCAGGTGCCGGCCCGCCTCTATCCGAGATCGCAGGTGCTTTGGAGTGGCATAACGGCTGCAGCCAAAGAGAATTCACGCCCGACATCCTTTGAATTTCAGTTGGCGCTTGGCAGAGATGACGATCATGCTTTATGGCGCACGCTGACATAGGCATTTGCCGCATGGGGTTGCGATAGGTGTGATGAAACAACGGATCGACAAATCGCCAGGTGCCCGTTGTACGAACTCGATCGGAGGGGTGGCGCTTGCTGTTCAATTCTAAAGGGTACGGGATCCTTTTGGCTATCACATCGCGGCCCGGGCCAATTGCCAGTGAGCGCGCTGCTGCCGCTTCCCGTTGAAAATTCGGAGATGTTCAATTGATCGAGATTCTTTGCGCGACCTATAATGGGATGCGCCATCTTCGGGAGCAGATTGCATCCATTGAGGCGCAGACGCTCACCGACTGGCATGTCACGTTCTTCGACGACGGTTCAACGGATGGTACCGTCGAAATGCTCGAAGCTCTGGTCGTAAAGGATGCGCGCTTCAGCTTGATACGAAATCCCGTCAATCTCGGCTTTTGCGGTAACTTCCTCAACAACCTTTCGAAGCTCAAAAGCGCTGATGCTTATGCGTTCAGCGACCAGGATGACATTTGGTATCAGGACAAACTCGAACGTGCGTTTGACTGGCTCTCGCGGATCGACCCTGGCACACCGGCAGTTTATTTCGCTCGGACTGAAATTGTCGACGAACAACTCAATCATGCAGGAATGTCGCCGGATTTCAAACTCGAACCAAGTTTTCGTAACGCCTTGGTCCAGAGCATCGGCGGAGGCAACACCATGATGTTCAATCAGGCGGCGAGGGATCTTGTGGTCAGCACCTTGCCGAAAACACGTCTCATTTCCCACGACTGGTGGTTCTATATTGTCGTGGCGGGCTGCGGCGGGGTGGTCAGATACGATTCGGAACCGGTGTTGAAATACCGCCAGCACGCCGCCAACCTGGTCGGCGCCAATAACAGCATCTCAATGCAAGTCGCCAGATTGTGGATGGCCTTCCGGGGACAGTGGCGTGCGTGGAACACTGTCCACGAGCTCGCAATCGTGACTTTCGAGGATCGCCTTATTCCCGAAAATCGTGCCGCGTTCCATGCCTTTCAGCGGGCTCGCCATGGCGGCTGGCCCTTTGAGAGATTGTCCGTGCTCAAGCGAACCGGGATAAAGCGCCAAAGCGCACTCCAGACCAAATTTCTTCCCATCCTCGCTCTACTGAACAGGTTGTAGGCGTTGCGCTTCCTATCGGCGGTTTCGAAGGAAGCGAGGCACCCTCGGGAAAAAGGCTAGCCTTTGTCTCGGAAGGCGGCTAAACGCAATGTCGCCTTCGGGACATAAGTCGCGGATGATATCGAGGAGTTGTTTACTTCTGAGTGGAGCCGTCAAGAGAGCAATCATGAATCGCTATAACCTGTCGGATCAAAAGGCTACGTCGTGGCTCAATCGGGCCGAGATCTGCGTTTCCTTTATTCTGAGAGATCTTCAAATTCGGGAAGTGGAGCGCGTCATTGTCGCCGATCCTTGTTTCGCGCCTTCTAATCCATATGCGGTTTACGCTGGCCGGAAATAGGTGCAATTCTTGATGTCCGCAGTTCTCACCCCATTTCTGGTTCCGCCTTCCATTCGTCTCCAAAAGAAGGTCAATTATGGTGACGGCTTCATCTTGCGTGCGATTGAGAGGCAGGTTGGCAGGTTTTCTCAGTCGGCGATGTTTTCTCCCAGAGCGCCCCTCGACGATGAGGATTTTGCGCGGTTGCAGTCGCATCGCTATGTGATCCTCGCCGGAGCTAACCAGCTCAAGGATGACTTCGCGCCGATCGCCAAAATGAAGGCAAGCACGCTGCGCAAGTCAAATTTGGTATTCATACCCTTCGGTATCGGTCTGCACGGAGAAGCGGGTTTCAACGAAGGGTTCACAGACAACGCTAGTGAGATCTTGTCGATCATCCACGAACGAATTGAATACTCAAGTTGGCGCTGTCCGTTGACGAAGGGGCTTCTGGACACGGCGTTGCCGGCATTGCGTGAACAGACACTGATGACCTGCTGCCCTGTTGTCATGGACCGCCCTCTATTGGAGGGCTCTAAGTTCGAGCGCAACCTGTCAACCATCGCGGTAACGATTACAGATCGCGGTGACTTCTGGGATAGAGAAATTCCGGTTTTAAAAGAGGTGGCCGAGTTATTTCCGGACAAGAGGCGGGTTTTGGTGTTCCATCAGAATTTCGATCCTCCGTCTGTCTTTGAGCCGTTGGCCGACCGGTTCGGGATGCGTTTGGGCAGCCAAAAGGCGAAGACGCCTCGCCACCTGCGCCAACTCGCTCGACAGCTTGGGTACGAGATCCTCCTTGCCGACGATGTTGACAGGCTCCTGGCATTTTACGGGCAAGTGGACTTGCATGTAGGTAGTCGTCTCCATGCGCATCTTCATATGCTGAGTCAGAACAAATGGAGTTTTCTCGTCAAGGTCGACGAACGCTCCCCCGGAATTGCGAGTGCTCTCGGTTTCGAACTCATCGAACCCGGGCAACTCCGCCATCACCTCGATGCGGATCTGGAGACGATCAGGACCTCGGCTCAGGCGTGCCATTTGGTGATGCAGCGTTTCGTAAATGCGATTCCTGGCCGCCCGTAAGCGGATCGAACAGGCATCGCTGTGACGTCAGCTAAAGCAACACCAATAAAGTGCGAAGCAGTCTTCCCAGGGATGGCGCAAAAGCAAAGCTCAGGGCGGTTCTGCACTTCCGTGAAAGCTGAGCCGCTCTTGAGAGATCTAGCTCCGAACGACAGGCATAAAGCCCGTGCTGCCTCGATCGGCACAAATAAGGACGACGAGGTAGGCGAAGATCGGATCCAGAGCCTTCTGGTTGAACATGATGCCAAAGCTGCCGGTTATGACGTAGCTGCTGASGAGCAGAAGAGCGAGCGCAATGGCGAGATCCCGRCCCGGTCCGGGTTCTTTTCTCCACGCGCCTATCACGGGCGTCAGGAGCATCAGCGAAAGCGCCGCAATRCCGAAAACGCGGCGTCGATTCCCGCGGTCARAAAACCGTTGTGGACATGCGAGAAGGGCAGCTGYGGCCTTATRYTATCGGGMAGYTCYGCCARAACYGAAGYCATCCGGTTTTGCGGGCCATAACCAGTCAAGGGGTCCTTRCGGATTGCTGATAGTGCACCTTTGTACAAAGCGAACCGCGCACTGAGCGACGTGATCTCGCCGTCACTGCGTTCGAGCGTTGTCAGATCTCCYTGGAGCGCYTCRATGCGATCGAGGATCTGGCCGCTRCCCAGRGYGAYAAGTCCSGCTAACAGCAAGGAGCCGGTAATGGCGAGGCTGCGCAARCTCARATGGAAGCTGTGTTTGCGAAAATACCAGARAAAGATGACGATATGGACGGGAATGACCAGCCAGGCCGARCGCGTTCCSGAAAGCAGMACGCAGCCTAGRCCGGCGGCATATCCCAATATCGCAATTCTTTGCTCCACGCTTCTCGGAGATTGAACGTTGAGAAGCGCAATGCCGCCGAAAAGAACGCCTATGACGCCCAGCAGTGCAGCGTTCGACGTTCCAGCCTCTGCCCTCTCCATCAGAAACATGATCTGCAGGAGACTGAAGACAAAGGTGACGATCATGCCGATGCCTGCGGCGAGGATAAAGAGCGGCAAGAGACGGCCATCGGGAGATTGGCGCATTCGCGGCAACATCAGCCAGACCGAAAAGAAAGGCAGGAGCCGGAATATCCAGTCCAGTTCTTCGGAGTAAGGGGGATTGATGAATATGCTGGCGATCATCACCAGCGGGTAGATCGACATGCCAATGGCAACCAGCCGGTCGGATCTCGACAGGTTCAAGGCGAGGCGGCCCGTGGCCAGACAGTAGAGGCCCCATACCATCGACGCGAGGAGGATGAAGGAGTTAAAGTTCGGCGAAAGCCCCGGAAGGATTGCAAAGGCAAAGACCGCAATGCGGTTATTTCGATCGAGCGCACTTCCGGCCTCAATCCCGGGATGAAGCACTGCTATCGTGAGTTGTCTGAAGTAATTCACCTTGCCGGCCCTGACCGTGTCGATGCTGTCTCGCTAAGGATCGTGAAGACGGCTGTCAAGCCGCCACGGGGGCGCAATCCATGGCTTTATTCAACGTGGTATTCAGGCAACAGTCCGTTCTGGACAGACGTGGTTCTATTCGATGATCGGCGGCAAATGGATACGGCAGGAAGGCCGCCTTCAACGGAAAACACGTTTGAAGTGCGGGCTTGATTTGAAAGTTTGATCGTCAAACGGCACGATCCATGCCCTGCCAGAGGCCGCTGCCTCCGGAAAGCCGCAGATCGCCGGTATGGATCGGATAATCGAGGCAGGTTATCAGCATCTAATCGCAGCCGGATGAAAGTTCTTCAGCGGGCATATCTGCCGCCCATCCTTTTCAACACCCAGTGCGGATCTGCCACCAGCCTTCCGGCGACGATCTTGTCGTCTTCATGCATCGGCATCGTTGTCGACTGTTCACGCAGCGCAGATGACCGCGCGTACGGTGAGAGGAGGCGAGGCAGACGACAACATCCATGACCTCGCAGGATTGGCAGAGGTTCGCTAGCGTTTTCGCTGAACGGCAATGGAGCGCTTAATCATCACTGGCTCGAACTCAGGCGATTGCGCGAGCCACTGATCCACTGCCTTCCGACATCCTGAATAAGACGAATAGTCGTCAAATATGATGTAACCGCCCTTTACGACATGTGGCGCAATGCGATCGATGCAAGTCTTGACCGAATCGTACCAATCTCCGTCGATATGAGCGACCGCGACTGGCTCTGTCAGGTTCATGGTATCCTGGAACAATCCCTTGATGAAATGGATATTGTGCTCGGATGCAGAAAAGCCGAAAGTCTTGAGGTTGTTGGCGACAAGCTGCTTTGTATCGCCCAGGTAGCCGTAATATTCATCCTGGCCAATGCCCCGGGACTGCCCAGACTCGATTTGAGCATAGCGCTCATGTGCATCAAGCCCGTCTTCCGGCCCAGGAGCTGGGATCTGGTCGTAAACGTCATACAGGTCTAGTGGCCTGTTGTGAGACTTATAATGGCACATGAAGATGGCCGAACCGCCAAGGGCGACCCCCGCCTCAACGAACCGCCCTTCCAGTTTGTTCCGTTCCACATCAACAATACAATCGTGAAGGATGGCCAGTTTGTCATAGCCGCAGTATGTCAAATTGCGAGCGCGCAACTCATCCGAAAGCGTCTTGATTTCGGTGCGTATWTGCTCGCCTTCGTCAGGAGCTTTTCTCTCMGTCGCTATCGCGCCGTTGCTCTCCGGCTGTTGTTCGCCACGTCGGGATTCAGCGTGTCGAATCCGCTCCAGCCGCCAAATTTTAAAGAGCGCCCAGGGCAGAAACGGATAGGCAAGGAATGCAGAGGGCCTAAAGGGCATGGCACGTGCGACCGTGAAATACGGCCCCATATAATGCTTGAGATTACCTTTGAAGTGATACAGCCGACACTTCGTCGCCGGCTTGAGGATGTCATGATTGCTCAATTTCGGGGTAAAATTATATTGTTCGCAGTCCAGCAGAAGGATGTGTCCCAGCCAGTTTTCGATCACTTGAAGGTTACGCATTTTGCTGTGATGTAGGCCCACAAGATCACGGAGCGCGAGCTGGTCGCCGAACCATGTCTTTTCCTCCTCGCTCATAGACGTGTAGCTATCAATCATCTGAGACATCATGCTCACTACGCGCTTGCGCGCTTCGTCACCGCTATTGACGATCAACAAGCCGCCGTTGATCGGTGAGTTGTGGGAGCGTCGGAAAGTCAACGCGAGATCAAAGGTACCGGTCTTCTGTTCAAATAAGTGGGCGAAGCTTCTGAGGCAGAGCATGTCGGAGTCGAGCAGGAATACCGGGTGTTCGCTACCGAGGCGCGTGAGTGCATCGCGTTGCCAGACCATGCGCTCATACATTATTCGATCGATGTCGATTTCGCGACGCCAGATCGTAGCACCCGGCAATTTAAATCGGCTGTCTGTATCCGTAAGAATGGTGAGGGTCGTGCCCGGGTGGTAGCGTCGGAATGACGCCCACATGAGGGCAATCATTTTGTGATAATCCCGCGCGCGGAAGTCTCCATATTTGGTTCGATCGATAACAGCGGCGCCTTTATCGACATGAAACACAACAAGTTGCACTGACCTTTCATTCAGCATGCCCGGACGCCTCGTCAAAGATCTTCTGCTCCTTCAAAATCCACGTCCTCCGGATCCGGCGCAGTAACAGCCAAGCCTGCGAGGTCGATGTGCAGCGGCGGTATATAGTGCGAACGAATTATCTTTCCCTCGGGTCGCAGTACTCGGACACTCTTCTCTTCCACGTGACACAGTATGTCCATCATCGATCCCTGCGAGATGTTGACTCTGATCGAGTAAAGGCCAGGCAAATAGATGACAGGATCAAATTTCATGCGAACCGTGTGCCTGCCTTTGGTAATTTGTACCCATCCCAATTCATCTCGTGTCGAGGAGGGATGATAGACCACTGGTTCGACCACCGGCTTAAACATGACGTTGAAAGCACACTCGTCAAGGTCTTCATGAGCTGTCACGGCTACTTCGACGGTCAAATCCTCGCCAGGAAAAATCTGCTCAATTTCGTGGCCTGCATTGTCAAGCAATCGGACGTGGTCGATGGTTATTTTCTTGCCTGTCTCAATTGATGTCGCAGAGGTTGACGGCTTGTCCCGACTGTTTAGCTTTTCTCTTGTTGCTCTGGTTTGATCGGCTTCATAGGCATCGAGAACGGATTTCGAATCTCCCTCTGCCAGCACTTGGCCCTTCTGTAGATAGATTGCTCTGTCCGTCAGGTATTCTATCGAAAGCCGGGAATGGGAGACGAGAATGAGAGATGCCCCTCCCTTGCGGATATCGTTGATTTTGTTGCGGCACTTTACGCGGAAGCTCGCATCCCCGACTGCCAGTACCTCGTCGACGATGAGAAGTTGCGGGTCGGTGTGGACGGCGCATGCAAATCCAAGCCTCATCCTCATGCCCGTCGAATAGGTGCCAAGTGGCGCGTCGATGCTTTCGCCGATCTCCGCAAAATCGACGACCTCGTCGTAGCGCGCTCGTATCTCGTCTGTCGTCATACCAAGAAGCGACATATTGAGGTAGATGTTCTGAGAGCCACTGAGGCTGGGTTCAAAGCCTGCGCCGAGAGCCAGCATGGGTGCGATCTTGCCACGGGTCTCGATCGTTCCGGATGTCGGGTTTATAACCCCGGCTATCAGGCGAAGCAGGGTGGTCTTGCCGCTGCCATTGACCCCGACAAGGCCAAGTGACTCGCCTTTCTTAAGCTCCAGATTTATGTTTCGAAGCGCCCAAAATTCGCCAGCCTTCAGCTTGCTGGGGTCCTCTTTAAAGGCACCTCCAATCAGCGTACGAATGCCCGAGGTAAAGGAACCTTTCAGATCGCGATTGAATTTTTTGTTCAAACCGTTGACACGGACGACGGCATTCTCTGACATCATCGTCCTCCCAACAGCATGCGCTCGACGATGAGCGGCTTAGCCTTGATGAAGAAGCGCAAACCAACAATCAGTAGACACAACACTGTCAGACCGAACACAATCGACAGTGGAATGTCAATTGGCGCACCCGCCATCGCCTTGCGAGCTGGTAAAGCTATCGGGGCAATCGGATGAAAATATAAAACAGTCTCCAATGTTGTGCCGGGCCGCGGTTGAAAGAACACCGGGCTAACTAAGAGACCGAACGACAAAAATAGCTGGAAGATGCGCTTAACGTCCTCCACCAATAGCGCAAAGGGAGCAATAAAGGCGCCAAGCATTGCCCCAAACACCGTCCCGAACAGGATGATCCCGCAGCTAAGTATGACTCTCAACGGGCCAATTCCAAAGGCAAGCGACGTCAGCGCGACGAAAAGAATACGGATCAGGCCGTCGACCAGGATTGCAAACAACTGGCTGAGCACGATGCTGAGCATTGGAAAGCGGACACGCGCGATGAACGATCGGGAGGCTTCAACCGATCGCACCCCTAGCATAAGAGCCTCACCAAAATTCAGCCACGCCACCACTCCAATCATATAGAATATGAAAAACGGGAGATTGATGTCTGGCGCGAACATGATTCCAGATTGATGGGCTCCGTGCGCTGCCACCGTTAGGACAACTATAGGGAAAATGATCCAGAAATAGCCAAGGAATGATCGGCTGAATTTGGCCTTGAGCTGTGGTCGGAACAATTGATAGGCAAGCGCGATACTATGCCGGACCTGTTTGGCCGGCGAAGGCGTGCCATCGAAATCAATGTTTTCAGTCTGCATGCTGAGAAACAAACGTCCTATCTTGGTGGTAAATTGCATGGTCAGCGGGGCACCGATATTCAGCTTTTGGCCGGTGCGCCAGCGAAAACTTCTCCCGCACGCCGTTTTGAGGCGTCTTGCCCCGGCTCCGAACGAACACGATACCTCGGGTTGGGATAATGTTTGCGATTGGGTTTCTCCTGCTATATCTAAAGCGGCAACTCAAGACCTGTACGAGTATTGCTACCGATGAAGTGCCGTTGAATGCTGCGCCGTATCGCCCGTATGTTCCGCCCCACCCCTCAGGGCCAATCGACCTCGAAGATTTCTCCGCTCATATTCGATCGTCATTTTTCCGACGCTCGGCATAGGGTGGTGATAATGGCTGATGGAGCTGGTGCAACTCAGCGAATAAGCTTTGATTTGCCGCTGACGTTACGCCGGCAGACCGGGGAAGTTGCGCTCGCTCTGTTTGAGGAGTCGGTCTTTTCAACCCCTCAAGATATGCGTGCACTTCTGTCGTCTTTGCATCCGACCATAGTGGTGGCGAGCCGCTATGGAGGTGTCGGTTCGAAGGAAGTCGTTGCTTACTGTCACAGCGCGGGCATTTCGCTCGTGAGCCATTTCGACGATGACTTGTTTGACGTTCCGCTCTCGCTGGGTAAGGCAAAGTACGATCGGTACCATGATCCTATCCGCCTGCAGAGCATGCGAGCGCTCTGCGAAGGCGCTAGCCTTATTTACCTGTCCACCGAAGAGCTGAAGAGGCGTTTTAACCGCTATGACTTCAGGTCCGAGGCCATCGCCGGCGAGATATATTGCCCCGCCTCAAATGACATAAAGCGAGAACTGTCGGACAAGCTCCTGTTCGGCTACATGGGGACTGCCGGTCACGCGGAGGATCTCGCGCAAGTCCTGCCGTCGATCGAGCATGTGCTGGATCGTCTCCCGGAAGCGCGCTTCGAAACCTTCGGATCGATCAAGATGCCGCCTGAAATGGTTCGGAAATACGGAAGCAGGGTGCGCGCCATTCCGCCGACGACGGACTATAATGGTTTCCTCGCGAGGATGCGTGAGCTTGACTGGAAAGTGGGCTTGGCGCCGCTGGTGCGCAATCCGTTCAATGACTGCAAGGCAAATACCAAGTTCATAGAGTATGCGAGTTCCGGCGTCCTGCCTGTGCTGTCGACAGGACCGGTCTATGCTCGTATTTGCGATATTACGGGCTTGCCCCAAACCGAGAACGAAACCTGGTCAGAACGGATCATCGAATTGCTTTCGATGCCCCAGAGCCAAGCGGCTTCTTTGTTGCAGAACGTGCAGGATAGGATCGCGGAGTTTTATTCTCTTGCGAGATTGGAGGACCAAGTTGTAAGGGTCCTGCGGTTGCATGTTTGAATGCAAGAGCGGTTCTCGGTGACGCCTTGCGCAGTATGGATCTTTTCCTGGAAGCCACATGAAGATTGCTTGGGTATCGGCAGACATCAGCCCGAACGTTGCCAGTTTTAGGTATCGCGCGCTTTATCCCAGCTTCGCCCTTGCGGACAATGGATTCCAAAATGCCTATTTCTCGGTTCGCGATGCCAAGATCGAGCATTTGAAGGAGTATGATGTCGTCATATTCGTCAAGACGGTAAGCCATGTTTTGACCGCGATTATGCGGGAACTCCGCGAACGGTACGCACGAAAGGTCTTTCTCGATCTATGCGATTATGTCACGCATCCCAGGTACGGCAACAGCTCGGGGGAACTGCGCAGGGTTATCATTCTCTCTCAGGCGCCCTACATCGACGCTATCGTGGTGCCAACGGAGCAGTTGAGGAAGGTTTTATCCGCTTCGCTTTCGGATTCAATTCCCATCGTTGTTATTCCTGATCAAGCGGAGTCTAGTGCGCTCATTGAGCGCACGCGTGTTTTCAGCGTCAAAAAGATTGATGCCTATAGTCTTGCTGAACTTCGCCGACTCGTTCGCCCGCGCGCTCGCTTGATCGCCCTGAAATCCAAAATAGGACGCCTGCAACGACAGGCGCGGGGGTCTTTTCTGGCTCTGCGGATGCTGGTCGCAGAGCTGTCCCGCGCGCCGCGCAGCTTGCCGGCGAGGTTTCATCAGCGGCTTCGTAATTCTTGGGCATCCAGCTCTCGAAGGGTCGCTTCTCTAGCGACTGCAAGTCGCAATAAGATGGGGGATCAGGCGCGGGTCTCGGGTCTCAACGGTGGCAAGAAGCTCATCTGGTTCGGCAACGCGGGTTCGGACAGCTTTCAATCGGGCATACAAACCCTGACGCTCATTGCATCCGATCTGATCCGCCTTGCGCAGACGGTTGATTTCGAACTGGTCGTTATGAGCAACCGATCTGATGCTTATAAGACCCTGATAGAGCCACTTCCATTCCGGTCAAGATTTGAATTGTGGAGCCAGGAGGGCTGCTTTGAGGCTGTCAGGGCGAGTGATGCCTTCCTTATGCCCCAGATTGAGGATGAATTTTCAGAGTGTAAATCGGCCAATCGCGCCCTTCTGGCGCTGAGCTGCGGTACGCCGGTGATAGCTTCGCGTCTGATGTCTCTCGAGCCGTTGAAGGATTGCATCGTAACCGATGATTGGGACGGCGGATTTCGACGGTATCTTCTCGATGAAGCGGCGACAAAGGCGGACCTAGAGACGGCAAGATCGATTATTGAAAAAGAATTCTCGGCAGAGGCTACTGGCCGGAAATGGCTCGAGCTTATGCGGCTGGAGAAGCCTCGGCCTGCCAAATCTCCGCGGATTACTATATTCTTCAATCTTCTCCAGGACATTCACGTACTGCTGCCAGTTGTGACGGCTTTGGTTGCCGACGCTGGCGAAGGCAGGGGTGGCGACCGTCATGAGGTGGATGTGGTGCTTCTGAAGTCGGTATACCTTCAACAGCCGGATATCGTGCGAGAGATCGTAAATACCGGTGCGCGTCTTCGTCTTCTCACGGAGGACACGGACGAGGACAATCTGCGAGCGCTCGATGTGAAGTCCGCGTCCGTACTTATTGTCGGTGCGGAGACTTCTTTGCGCCCCCATCGATTGGTCCACGCGGCTGTGTTGAAAGCCAATGAACTCGGTATTCCAACGATATCCATGCAGCATGGATTGGAAGCGCCGGGTTTATCCTACTTTGACGATCGCCATACCAGCGATGTGAAAATTGCGTCGTCATCCATATTCACCTACGGCGATCCCGCGCGGCTGCCGAAGGAGGCATCATCCGGTCTTGTGCAACGCTGTATTCCCGTAGGACGATTTGCGCCAAGCACGTCGCGGCACCTTGTGACGTTTAAGAGCAGCCTCGAGGCGATCAACCCTCGCGGCCTACCGGTGATTGCGATTTTTGAGAATCTACATTGGCATCGGTATGAAGCCGATGGCTATCGCGGGCACTTCAGCGCGCATATTGAACGACTGGTGGACACGTTCAAGGATGTGTTTTTTGTCATAAAACCGCATCCGGCTGGCGTCTGGCTGCAAAAGAATCCTCGCATAGCAACCCGGGCCAACACGTTTCTGTTGCGGCGGGATGATCCCGAGTTCGCCGGTGTCACCGCCGCCGATTTGCTCTCGGCCTCGCAAGCGGCGATCACAACTCCTTCGACAGTTGCAGTGGATGCGACCCAGCTTTGCCGGCCGGTTCTGGTCTTTGCCAATACGTTGGATTTGCCTCTGTTTGAACCGCTCGAAATCGGTCGTTCCTATGAGGATATAGAGGCTTTTGTAACCCATGCTCTTGACGGCGGTGAGACTATGGACGCCGTCAGTAGCTTCAAATCGTCCGCATTGGCGCCGGGAAACGTTGCGTCCAACATTGTGCGTGAGATTGATCGTCTGTTGGACGCTCGCACGCCAAAACTGCCACAAAACAAGCACTTTAGCGAGTAATACCTCGCCCACGGCTCATCATTCTCCGCGGTATCAAAAGCTGTCTATTCCCGCTAATTCCATTTGATCCGAAGGCGGGTAAGAATGTATGAGTGAAACACGCAACTTATAGGATCCAGCAGGAAGGCAATTGACGATGCCGACTTTTATAACCCAGATCAACGATCTTGCTACCCGCAATCTGGATGATGACACTATCCGCGTATTTGTCGGAACGGACAGCTCGCAGATGCTTGCAGTCAACGTTCTGGAATACTCGATCAAGCGCCATACCAATGCAAAGGTTGAGGTCTTTGGAATGCTGGATTTGCCGGTGCCCTCACCGGTTGATCCGCGTAACGGGCAGCGCACAGGCTTCTCCTTTTCCCGCTTCACCATTCCTGCGCTGAATGGATATAAGGGGAAGGCGATCTACATGGACGCAGACATGATCGTCATGAAAGACATCAAGGGGTTGTGGAATATTCCCTTTGACGGCGCGAAGATCATTGTCCAGCAAGAGGTCAAACACGCTGAAGTGACGACGGCGAAGGAGGGAGCGCCTGCCGCCCGTAAGAAACAATGCGCCGTGATGCTGATCGATTGCGCAGCTTGCGATTGGAAGGTCGAAGAGATCGTCCAGGGTATGGATGACGGCAAATACGATTACGATCAGTTGATGAGCCAGTTCTGCATCCTTGATGAAAGCGAGGTCAAGTATGGCGTTCCATTCGAATGGAATTCGCTTGAGCATTGGGACGCAAACACCTGCCTGCTGCACTACACCGACGTTTATACTCAGCCATGGACCTATTGTGGCCATCCACTCGGATACATCTGGTTCAATGAAGTGAACCGAATGGTTGCCGAGGGGCAGTTGGCGATGGATCAGATCAAGAAAGAGGTCGATAGGGGCTATTTTCGGCCCTCTCTGATCGCTGATCTCAAGTATCTCAACAAAATTCCAGGTTTTGTACGCAAGTTCTGGTACACTTATCACAAGGCCAATGATAAGCGCCTGGGATACGTTGCGCATAAGGACGTATACGAGGCGAAGCGTCTCCGTACCAAGGCCATCAAGGAATATGAGGCGAAACTGGCCGCCGAGAAGGCAGCCTGATTCCGACCCCGTTATGATGCCCAAGGAGATTCTTGGTAGTGAAGCAAGACACAGTATTGGTCACCGGTGGCATGGGCTTCATCGGCAGGCGGCTCATTGCACGCCTGGCGCAGCGGCCAGACATTAAGTCCGTCGTCGCGCTCGACAACTTTCATCCCCAAGTCCACGGCGAGAAACCGGCTAAATCTATCGAGGGGGCGATTGTTGAAGAAGGATCGGTGTCAGACAGGGCTTTCTTTGAAGCGGTGCTTGAACGACACGATCCCGATCTGATTTTCCATCTCGCGGCCGAAACCGGGACGGGTCAGAGTTATCACGAAATTTCTCGATATTGTGATACCAACATCAATGGAACCGCCTATCTGATTGAAGGGTTGCGCAAGCTTCCCGACAAGACGAGACGGCTCGTTCTCGCCTCTTCCAGGGCAGTCTACGGGGAGGGCGCCTACAAATCGAGGCTCGGCGAAATCTTCACGCCGAAGCCGCGTCCAAGCGAGACTATGTCTAAGGSGATTTTTGATCTCTACGACAGCGTTGGTGAAGCGGCTACCCCTGTCGCTACTCCCGAAGGCATTACTCTGCGTCCATCAAGCATCTATGCTTCCACAAAGCTGATGCAGGAATACATATGCGTCCAAGGCCTCGACAACACGCGCATCCAACCCGTAATTCTCAGATTTCAGAATGTTTACGGGCCCGGGCAGAGTAGCAGGAATCCCTATACCGGTGTGCTCTCGATTTTTGGCCAGCAGATTTTAGACGGCAAGATTCTGAACATCTATGAGGATGGCGAGATCGTCCGCGATTTCGTTTACGTCGATGACATCGTCGAGGCGCTGATGCTTGCTGCCGTTGCTGGCAGCGCTGACAGTGAGCCGATAAATGTGGGAAGCGGCATTAGCACAACAATTCGTTATGCTGCTGAGTGCTTGCTCACCGAACTGGGCGCCAGCAAAGAAAATCTTCGCATTTCTGGCGATTTCCGGCCAGGGGATGTCCGTTTTGCGCTTGCCGATAATACCCGGGCTCGGACTTTGTTAGGGTACGAACCGAAAGTGAGCCTGGAAACGGGCATCGCGCAGCTTGCCCGCCACATAAAATCAGAACGCACCCAAAGATAGGCCAACCATATGGCGAACTTGGACCSAATCCAGATATTTATAGGCACCGATGAATACCAGATGATTGGCGCGAAGGTGCTGGCTCACAGCATCACTTCGCGTACAAGTGCTCCGGTGAAGATTCACTATCTCAGCGATTATGCCGCTCCTTCGCCTCAGAATCCGGCACTAAGGTCCAAGACTGGCTTCAGTTTCACACGTTTCATGATTCCGCAAATCTGCGGTTATGAGGGCCGGGCAATCTATCTGGATGCGGATATGTTGGTCTTTACCGACATCGCCGAATTATGGAATTGGCCGATGCCTGACGGGGTATCGCTTTTGTATGCCGAACAGCCGCCTGAACGCGGCCGTCGACCGCAATACAGCGTTTTCTTGGTAG
>NZ_JBFUAY010000055.1:0-35725 GCF_056406015.1 Rhizobium sp. P1_E1
GGGTTGACCTCGCGTCGCGGGATCGGGATAGGCGTTCTGTCGTAGGCCTTCGAAGCTGCCGACGAGCGCAACAGCCATTGCAGCCGCAGCACTACCCTTCTGTAGGCGGTTTGCCATTCAGATCTCCTGAAACTTTTTGCTGGACGAAGATGCGGGCGATGATCGCCGCGACGGTGATGAGCCCGGTGACAATCGACATCCCAAGCTGGATGTAGATGTTCTCCGCTACCCAGGTGGCGGCCACGAAGGTGTAGATCGGCTCAAGGACGATGAAGACGAGCGCAAGCACCATGAGGCGGACGCTCCAGGCGCGTTTCAGCACCTCGCGCCAGTTATGGACGAGCATGGGAAGGCTCCAGATGTGGATGGTTACGACCGGCGCTTAGGCCCGATCTGGAATGCGTAGTGATGGTTCCGGCCGTCGTAGGGCTTGTTCACCCAGCCAACCCAGATCTTGAGGTAAAAGCCGCCGATGAGGGGCTGATCACGCTTGAAGCAGAAGAACCGGACGCCCCTCGCCGTTTGCATCAGGTAAAATTGCTGCTTCGGGTGTTCGCTAATCCACTGCTGGGCGATGATAGTTCCGAACGCCGGCATGCCGAGCAGTTCCGACTGCCATCCGTGAGCTGGGTTACGGCATATCCAGCAGGTTCGTTGCCACCAGAGATCCAAGCCGGTGAGATCGGGCTTATATCCCTTCACCCGCTGGGATATGCCGCCGTCCAGATCGGCGTCGAGCGTGGAGAACCATTGCAGGATGCCGGGGAGCCGCGGGCCGGTCAGCAGAGATATGGCGGCAAGTGCGGGTGACAGAAGATATGACAGCAGCACGAACGCGAGGTTCACCGGAAAATAGAGGAGATAGCGGAAGATCATCGCCGCACCTCCGCTATTCTGGCTGCAGAACTTGGGCGGCGCGATCGGGGCCAATGGTGCCAGTCAGAAAGGCCTGAAGCGTGCCGAAGAATTCGCTGTCGGAGCGAATTTCCGACGCGGTATCCCAGACGAACCGAAGCTTCGCCGGCATCGCGGACATCGCCGGATAGACGGTCTCCGCTTCTTCGTCAGTCAATCGCTGAACGACCGTCAATTTGGGGACCCAATAATCTGTCGGCGCCGCGACAACCGCACTTGCCGCAAGTTCGGCGGCTTCGCTCGGGGTCAGCTCGACTTCTTCACCATTAACAAGGATTTTCATCCGCGTACCCCCTCGACCAAAACCTCCCAGAAAGCATTGACTGCACCAGCTGTAATGAGCTGAAAGGCATTCCTGGCAATAATGCCGTTTCTTAGAAATTGGATCGTGCCCACAGCGAAGTTATTTGAACCGGCGATGTTTCCAAAGGTGATCAAACCCTTTGTGCTTCTACCTTTGTTGAAATTCTCCATCGTAATTTCGAATTGTATGCCGCCGCTCAGATCAGCATTATTTGTCGTACCGCCAGCGCCGACCCCAACGGCCGTCGAAGTTCCATTGACGGAAGCTGCGGCAGTTCCATTTCCATAAACTGCGTACCACGTGTAGTCGCCGCTGTTTTGATCAAAAGAACTGCCGTTGTTCACGCTTGTCCTCAGTAACAATTGAGCAGCGGTCGCTGGTTGCATGTAGCCGGTGATGCGAAGCCGTTTAAAAGCGCTCAAATTCGTAACAGTGACTGCCGCAGCTGCAGACGCACTATTTTCGCCGATCGTCTCCCACGCCCCAGGGACTGCTGTATAAAAGCCCACACCATCGCAATACAGCGTCAGCTTTCGACCCTGCTTGACCACGAGAGGGGTGGCAATACCGTTGATGGCTTCAGTGCCATTCGGGGCTATCGTGACGTCACCGCCATAGGCGAAGACGTCGACCGACCACCCAGAGGCCAATGTTGCAGACGCGGTGAGCGATAGAGTAGCCGTAGCGGTGAAGCGAAGGGTAGATCCGGCATCAGCCGCTACGGCGAGATAATTTCCGCTTTTCTCGGCGTAGTCGAGACGCCCCTTAAGGACGCCAGAGGTCGAGAAATTGCCCGTGACACTGACGCCAGAGCCTGACCAATTCAGGATTTCGGAACCGCCGGCAACCAGGGCGCCGACACCGGACGCCTTGCGATACATGCCGGTCGTGATGTCCGAAGAGAACGTAACTGAAGGCTGCGCTTGCGTGCCGTCGGCGTTCTTCAGCGGCGCCGTCATCGGAGCCGACCCATCACGCGGTAGCGAGTTGGTGATTTCGTTGCCGAGGTCGGTGGTCAGCGCGTTCCACGGTACGGGGTCGATGACCTGGCCGACGGAAGGTGTGGTTCCGGCTGGCTTTGAATATACGCCTGAGGAATTTCTGGGCATTCACCTTCTCCAAGAAGAGAAGGCCCCACGAATTGCGAGGCCCTCAATGGTGTAGTATTGGTTGCGCATGCAGATCGATCACGACCCAGATGAACCGAAGCTCGACCGCGGCCCCGGCCCGTGGAAATCGACGTTCGCTGTCGTATTAGGAATTTTCCTGCTCAACCTGTTCACTCGTTCGATCGACTGGGTATCGCTTTCGCTCGGCGCTGGCATAGGCGGATGCGTTGTTGCCTGGGCGATCGAGATCACCGGCAACAAGATCCCTGACTCATGGCGCAGTAAGTCTCGGAACTCCGGCGGCTCCTGATTCCACCAGCGCGGACACGAGCCGCGCCCTTAACTGATCGTTCCGCGACAGCTGCTGTGTCCCTGCCTGCAATACATCAAGCGCCACGTCTGGGTTCGTCTCCATCAGCACGCGCGAAAGTCGCTCCACAACGGATGGCGGCTGCCCGGTCAAGGTTCCGAGGGCCTTCGAAAGACCTGTTGTAATCGCGCCGATCGGGTCGCCCCGCACCAGACGCCCGATAACCGCCGGGTCGAACTGGTTCATGTCCGCGGCGTCCGCTAGATTGTCGGCCGTCTTCGAATTGCCTAGCGCCGCGTTTGCTGTCCGGAACATGGTCTGTTCGCGGGCGATGCGGTCTGCAAGCTGTCCTCCCCGCCCCGGAGCGGCGAACGCAGGAAGTTCGGCTTCAAACTTCGGCGTCTGCAGCATTCGAGCTTTGTTCGTCGTTGGGGACGAAGACGCTCCCTCCAAGCGGGCGATCAGCGGGTCGATGTAGCCGGCGCGGAAATCCACCTGTTCGCCGGGAGGCATAGCCTCGAACTCGGGAATGGTGTCCTGAGCCCTGCGGGATATGCGGCTTGCTGCGCTGCCCGCGTCAACGGCATCGATCCGGCGCGAGGCACGGGCAAATGCGTCCCGGGCACCTACATATCCCTCGGAAGCATCGGCAAGCGCTTGGTCGACCATCCCCTGAACGCGCGACAGGTAGTGCGCGCGATTGCCGGCCCCTTGCGCTTCTGCTCGTTGGATCATGTCATCCAGATCCAACTTTGCCCTGAACAACGTGTCGAAGTCGGTCACTTGGGAATTGCCGTCTGACAGCATGGAACGAACCCGCGTCAAAGCGCCCTCGATCGAGTCGTTAGCAATTCGATCACGAGGATTGACCATCTGGTTGACGCCCGGGCGGATCGTCCTGTCGATCTCTTCGAGAACGGGCGTGACGTTGACCGGGCCCGCATTTGCGCGGGCGGCTGGGTAGAGCTCGTTTGCCTCCGCGGTGCGCTGCGCCGTGCGGTCAACGATCCGACGCCCGGCCGTATCAAAGGTATCGAAGCCTTCCGCGAGATTGTTCGCAAGCCGCTCGCCCTGCCCTGCCTGCCGCGCCATCAAAGCTTCAGCAAGCGGCTGCCGGTTATCATGCGGAACACGGGTGGAAGTCGACATTAGCCGCTCACCGGTGTAGCCCATGGCGTCAGCGACGTTGAACATGTCCTGGCCGTCAGCCGTAGCAGCACGCATGTTGTTGGTTATGCCTTCGGGGGTCTGGCCGGCACGCCTCAGGGCCGTGGCAAGCGCATCGCGCACATATCCGTCCGGTGCGAACGGCGCAATGAGCGGCGCAGCAGCAGATTTGACAACCTGCGTGAGGCCGGCAACGGCTGCCGGCGCAACGGCTCCGATCCCGAGTCCCAAACCGCCGCCAACTCCCGCGTTTACCAACCTATTTCCGAGGCCATCCTCCCCGTTTCCGAAACCTGAGATGGCCCCGAGGATAGAACCTTCCTTGGCCGAGGCTGCGGTTACTCTCCCAAGCCCTGCCTCGGCTTTGATGGCGTTGGCAGTTGGAGAGAGTCCAGCCTTGGCGAGGCGGCTGGCACCCCATAGCGCGCCTGTTACCTTGCCTGCGATGTTGGCTGCCGGATGCTCCTCGTAGGCCTGTTCCTGCTCTCCACGAGTATCCGCCAAAGCTTGATCGTAGGTCTTTGCATCGCGCCATGGCAAAACATGAGAGCCCGCATAGTCGATGCCGGCACCAATCTCATCGGCATAGCCCATCCCGACCATGTCGACGATGCCTTGACCGAACGAGTTGATGTTGCCTGTCACCTTCTCAAGCGTCGATTTCTCGGCCTGCGGCGTGGAGCTCACCGGCTGGGGCGCCGCAGCTGCGGCAGGCTGTTGCCCCTGAAGCTGGCGCACCGCGGCGCGCACAGCGTCATCATTAGGAGCATCGATATCGAAGGTCTCGCCGTTCACCTCGACAGTGTATGTTGGCATTTACTGTCTCCTTCGAATGGTGACRCCCGGGACATCGGTCGGGACAACGGCCGGGTCGGCAGGCGCTGATGGTGCTGCCACCTTTGCCCGCTCCTTCATTTTGGCAACGCCCTGCTCCACAGCATCACGGAAGTCCTTCAGAGCAGCCCGGAAATGCGGCTCATCAAGCGAGCGATCCATGCGCGCCATGGCATCCTGAGCCTTGCCGCCCTCGACCTCGGTGATTTGGCCACCGCCTTTGAGAAGCCCATAAGCCTGCAGGAACGCACCGCCCTGAAGCTGCTTGAGGCGTGTGAGAGCATCGCGACCGTCAGCCCCCATTGTCCAGGAAGGCCGGAACTGGTCGACCGAACCGACGATCGAATTTAGCCCCTTGCTGGTCAGCAACTCATCGATGTTCTTGATCGTCTGGTCCGCCTGCATCAGATCCGCTGGAAGCGACGAGACTGCTTCGCCAGCAGCCTTGCCTTCAGTGCCGCCCTGCGCGGTGTCTTTCGCTGCCTCATAATTCTCCTTCGTGGTGCGCTTCACTTCCTGGCCGCCAGGGCCGAGGGTGATCAGTTCCGTGCCGGTATCGACGGTGCGCGTCGTCGGCGCCGCCGTGGCTCCGGGCCCGAAATCCAGATCCTTGCCACCGCCCTTGTCGCCCAACTGGCGATATCGAAGGTTCCCATCCTTGTCGTAGTAAGGGACGGTCGAGCCGTAATATTTCTCGCCGCCGGCGCCTCCAGGGGCTTGCCTGATTTCGCCGGTGCTCTTGTTGTAGAGCGTGCCGTCACTCATTCGCTCCCACTGACCATTGCTGAAATCGGCGATAACCTTGCCGTCGGCGCCGACGAGGCGACCGTTGACCTCTATCGGCTTCGGCGTGCTCTGATAAATCGGCTGCACAGTTCCGGAGCGCGGATCGCTGCGCAAGACGGTCCCATCCGGCAGCGTCTGGAAACCGTATTCGGGCGGCTTCATCAGGGTCTGAAGCGATTGCGCGGCCATCTGCTTCATCGGCCCCGGAGCGTTCGGGTTCATCAGCACTTTGACGAGGGCCTGGGCGCGTGGGTTCGCCATCGGGTTTGCAGTCTGCTGTGGCGATGCGCCGTCCAGTGCCGCTGCAAGACGAGCCGGGGCCGGCTGGTTCTGTCCGCTTGCTTGCGCCTGCTGAACCTGCTCCGGCGATGCAGGAGAACCGCTGAGCAGCGCCGTGAGAATGCCTTTGTTAGGATCGGCATTCATGAGCTGCTGGCTGTTCTGAAACTCGGGCGGGATCTGCGGCATACCCACAGGCAGCACGCTGGCGACGTTGGGCGTCGGGCCTACCGTGGAAGGCGGCAGAGGAGGCAACGCAGCTTGCGGCCCAGCCTGTGGCGGCATGGGCTGTGCCGGTGCGGATGCTCGCATCTGGCCTGTTGCGCCGGGCATGGGAATGCCGATCGATGGATCGAGGCTTGCAACTTCGCCCGGGGCAGCCGCTTGCGGCATAGGAGGCGCAGCGTTCGGCGCTACCATCGGATCGACATAGCCAGGCTGCGGAGGAGGTGCGGGAGGATTGACCGGCGGCGGCTGGATCGGCGGTGCGGAGGGCATGCCAGCGGCGGGATTGGCAGCGGCAACCTGCGCACCGGGAGCACCGCCACCGGACTGCAGATCTGCCACGATCTGCGCCATTTCGGAATCCGGGACGTTCTTGAAACCCTCCCATTCCGACCGAAGTGCGCTGATCTGCCCTGGCAGTGTATCGGCCGACGCAATACGCTGACGGGCGAGATAGGATGCGACCCGATCTTGAGTGCCTTGGTCATACGGCAAGTTGGGATCAAGCCCGAGCGCACCCACTGCGCCTCGCAACGTCGTGCCTACCGTCTGATACTTGCCAACGGGCGTTGCGACACGGCCGACCTTGCCCTTGACGTATTGGGCATAAGGCCCGCTCGGATCGGTGAAGGCCAGAACATCCCTGATGGGCATCTGCGAGATGGCTGTGCCGGCAAAGGGGCCATTCTTCTGAGCGTGGCCGAAGAGAGTGTCGTAATCCCCAGCGCCTTCCGTCCTGTCGACGGCCGCCAGGAACGATCCAGGCAGCGCGCTATTTGTCGGTGTGGCGGCGATATTCCCTGATGCATCCACCTTCGGCATGGACGAGCCGGTAGCGCCGGGATTGGCATCCTTGTTGCCGCCGAAGATCGACGACAGGAACCCGGACGGCTTCTCAGGCGGGGTATAAGGCTGCCCCGTCAGCGCTGCCATCCCTTCGGCCAAACCTGCCTGTTCTGCCTCGCCCTGCTTGCGGATGGCAAGACCGCCCATTAGCGCCTGAGCCATGCGTGCAGCGCCTTCCCACGGCGATTGAATTGGTCCGGTGTTAGTGCCCTGCTGAAGCATTGCAGCCGCCAAGCGCTTGCGGGCGTCGGTGACACTTTCCTGCGATTGGCCGGTATCGCCGCCGAAGATGAAACCCATCACAGCACTCCCGCGTAGTTGACCATCTTAAAGCCGCCCGGGCCTTCCGCGACGGCATCAGGGAAGACACGCTCGACCTCATCGGCCATGACGCCAACCTGCCGGCCGCCGCCGAAGACATATTCGTATTCGTGGATTGGGATGCCCGCTTCCGTGACGCCGATTTGGTGAACGTCGCGCTTCAGCCGGCGATCGGACATTGCCCAGCCGCCCAACAGTGATGAACCGAGACCGAAGAGACCGCCCATCGCCGCGTTCGACTTCGCTACCTGCTGGTTATAAGCACCCATCTGCTGATTGTAGTTCTCATTGATCAGTCCGGCCTGGTCGACCGTCGGCAACTGCGTCGTCGGTGAATTGACATAGTTCGGCTGATTGACCTGCGAGCCCGACATCAGCGCCGAGATTTCGTTCAGCGGCTGGTTTCGCTCGGTCAGGATCGAGTTCTGCGCATTCGAATACATGTCGCCGAGATATTGGTCGGATGCGGCCTGCTTGCGCGTCGAAAAATCGCGTAGCGCATTGTTATAGGCGGCCGAGCCCATCGAAATGCCCTTGTCGGCAAGGCTCTGGTCGAGGCTCGCCTGATCGCGGTCCCACTGGTTGTTGAAGCCGGACTGCCAATGGTCGTTGACGTATTTGTCAACGTTGCCCGCGCTGAGATCGACATTCGTCCCGAGGATGCCCGAAATCTTGCCGGTCTGCTCGTTCGCCAATTTCGATAGGCCAAGCTGCGTCTGTTGCGTCTGGTCGTAGATCGCCTGATTTTGCGGAGAATATTTCTGATAGGCTGAATAGGTCGGCAGTTGGTAGGTCTTGCCGTTCTGGTCGGTCATCGTCGTATTGCCGGTGACCTTGTATTCCAGCGAGCCGTCGGGCGTGTACTGGTTCGTATGGCTGAGGCCAGCGTTGGCAATAGCAGTGTCCACGTTCGTCGCTGTCTGCGCCGCCGCGGTCTGTGTCGGGTCGGGCGCTTTCGGCGCCTTAGGCGTGGAGACCATAGGGGAAGTCCTCTTTCAAGATTCCATAGAGCAGCGCGTCACAGTCGCCGAAGTACGCCGTCTGGCGACCCTCCAGACGCGCGCCGAGTCTTTCCAGCGCCTGCTGAGCAGCTATGTTGTCGGCACGCGTCCTGAATGTCGCTCGGCGGCATCCAAGCTGGTCGACGACATATCGAAAGACTGCCCGCATCAGTGTTGCCGAAAGCCGATCGGCAGCAAGCGAGACCTCGACGTCATGCTCCGTCCAGACGTTGAAGACGTAGGCGGCGATAATCCGGCCGCCTTGGACCTGCGCCATGGCTGTAAACGGCTGATGGAAGGCCACCCCGATCTTGCCCCCGACCCATGCCGCGATATCCTCGCGCGGTTCGGTGACGATCAAATCGGCGCACCCTTCTCATAAAGGACCGAACCGCCGACGACGGCCGCTTCCGATACTGACCCCGAAGAACCCGATATCAGCGCCCGGATCGTCGGCGCGAGCGCTGATCCGGCGCCACCTGCTGACGCAAATTTCCGAACAACCGCTGTACCGGGGAATTTTGAGACACCCCAAATCGCAGAGCCCCACTTTGCCGCCGCATTATTTTCGATGGCCGACAGAAGCGCCGTCGGTATCTTCGTTTGGTAGTCGAACGACATGCCGGCATACATCAGCGTCGAAACACCGATCTGCGCCGTCACCCCGATCAGCTTCGAAAATTTGGTCGCCAGGTCTTCGCCGTAGCGGCTCCATGCCCCCACCATGATAGCGTCGATCGCCGCGCCGTTGTCATTTGCCCCGACTTCAGCTTCGTAAACCGAACCATCAGCCGCGCCGAAGAATAGCCGATCCTGCCAGTTCCCCCAGCAGGAGGCCGCAAGCCCAACGAAGCGGCACCATGCGCCTGTTTCCGTATTCATGACGTACTGATATGGCCCGAGAGACGACGGCAGATTGACGATGGCCATCTGTCGAGAAGGAAAGCTCGCAAGCTGCCATTCGTCCGAAGTCGTGCCGGCCGTCATCACTGTCTCACGCCAGGTAGGGCCGATCTTAGCGGTGATCGCCCCGAGGCTCGTTGCACCGCGATCGAGCTGCACCGCTTTGGTGATCGGCACGATACCGTCGGTCGTCATGATCGCCAGATCAGCGCCGACAGACAGAAAGCAGCGATCGGTACCAAGCGGGCGCCCGAGCTTGAACGTGCCGAGCAATCCCCAATTGGATGAGCTGGACGGATCTGAACCCTGATAGACGATGATCTCGCCCTCGGAGGACATGAGGACAAGGCACTGCTGCAGGCCAGTGGAGACAGGAATCGTCCAGACCCCGATCCCGACCAGCGTGCCGCCGTACTTCATGTTGCCGCCGATCGGCAGCACCGTCGCCGTGCCGCTGACGGCGTCGGTGGCGAGATACCAGACATTGGTCGAATTCTTCTCGATGAACCACAGGCGCGAGCGATAGGCGGTGACGGCGATCAGCAGCGACGAATCCGAAATGCCGGTGATCATCGTCGATGAGACATAGGGCGTTGCCACTGCGCCGGTTTCCAATTGGGCGTTGGTCACCGAACCGGCCACCGTGAGTGTCAGCGTGCCGGCTGCCGGTGTGAACGTCAGAGAAACGCGGTTGCCGACGCCCGTTCCGTTGAGCACGCCCGCGAAGGCGCCGGAAAGAGTGACGGAGCCGGTGCCGAAGAAGCTCAACGTATACTGCACAGCCTTAACCGAAACGTTCTGCGTGGCGAGCGTTGCCGTGCCGACCAGCATGTTGTTCGTCCACGTCGTGCCGTTGTAGAGCAGCGGCAGATCAAGGCCGTTGACCATCCGCAGATACTCTTGGCCGGCCGGGTTGGTGTATTGCTGCACCGACCAGCGCGCACTGGAGAGGCCGGACACGACTGCGGCCCCCACCACTCCCCCGGCCGTCACGTCGAAAATCTTGGCGCCGGCAGCGGCAAATAGACGATTGCTCACCCCGACATATGGAATGATCGTCTGAACGTTGGCCGCAAGACCCGTTGCAAAGGCGATATTGCCATACCGGGCGCGGACGCGGTTTGCCTCTGGAAAGAAGTTATCCAACTGGAACGCCGCGTCCTTCGGCATGTCGGCCATCTCGACATCGGTTCGCCAGCCACCAATCGGCGCGATCCAGTCTTTGCTGCGCGAAACGCGGCCGGTGCGCCCATTTGGGGGAACGGGTTTTCTGGTCATACCGTGATGGTGCCGGGCCAGTAGTTTTCGGGGACTTCGCCGCGGTTCGGCATCGACAGACTGACGGGCTGCGCGGCGCGATCGGCGCCGACTGCTGCCTCTTTGGCACGTTCGTAGTTTTCGAGCTCTTCGCCGTAGTCCAGGCCCTTCGCACGCTTCCAGCGCCAGATCAGCGAAAGCTCGACGAGGTCTTCCGGGAAACGCGCCGTGTCGGTATCGTTCGCCCAATTCTCGGCATAGGTCGTGCCGCCGTTGACCGCGATCCAATATTTCGAGACGTATTCGTAGCGCATCCCCTCGCTGACATCGTTCGGGAAAATTGCCAGCTTGCCGCCAAGCATGCGCCAGAGTTGCGGGACCGGGCTCGAGTTGAGGATGGTGTTCCTCTCCCATGTCTGGGGCTCGACGGGACCGTTAAGCTGCCAGAGCCGTGACGTGTTCCAGATCACCGAATTGGCGACGAAGCGCTGGAAGTCCGCCGGCGGCTCTGTCGGCTCGGGGATTGCCCCGGTCGCTGTGAAATTCCGCGCGGTCGACAGTGCGGACCAGTCGTGATCCTTCAACAGATCCTTGCCGGCGCGATAGGACAGGATCTGCAGCTGCCTTACTTGCGGGTCAGCCGACGACATGACAGCCGTCGGCGGATCGAGGTCGATTTCCGCGCAGACGTTCTGGATGATGGTCAAGAGCGACATGCGCGGATCTCCGGATTAGGCTGCTGCGCGGCCGCGGCCACCTTGGCGTTCTTTTTCCATCGCTTCGAAACGAGTGGCCATTTCCTTCATCTGATCCTGCAGGCGGCCAACTTCGTCCTTGAGACGCTCGTTCTCAGCGGCAAATGCCGAAGCGGCCCGGGAGTCCTGGGCGGATGCAAGATAGCCTTGCGCGGCGGCGACGAGCTCGTTTGCACCCATGCCGATCTTCTGCTTCGCAGTGTCGGAGAGCGCGGCGAGCTGCTCGACGGTGTAGATGTTGATCGCTTCCAGCTCCTTGATCTGGCTGGGCTTCAGGAAAGCCCATTGCGCGAGCGGAGTGCCGACAAGCTGTTCGCGAGCCTCGGCGCCTTCCTTGAAGCGCTTGTAGGAGTCGGAAAAGCGGAGTTTATCGTTCTCGGTCACCTCGCGGTAAACCTCGGTGTGCTTGTCGCCGGCGATGAAGATCCGGACAAATTCCTTATCGGCGAAGATTGGGCGCCCTTCCTTCTCCGTCAGAAAGGTCTGTTCGACTGGTTCGAGGCTGAAGGAGGCATAAATTCCGGTGTTGCTGTCGGCCATGGTGCTGTCTCGCTGTTGATGGCGGGGAAAGGAAACGGGCGCCGAAGCGCCCGCCATTGATCACTTGCTGGTGTCGGTCGACTTTGCGGGGGCTGCCTTCTTGGCGGTCGGCTGCTCGACCTTCTCGGCGACCATCAGGATGAGTTCCTCGATCACCGGTGAGATGTCGCGGCCGGCCTTGCGATCGGCAGCGATTTTCTTGTGAAGTTCATTCATCAGGGACATTTCAGCCTCCTTAGTTCACCTTCGACAGGAAGGGGCGCATCAGCGTAGCTTCGAGCACGCCCGTTGCTGTGACGGTGATGGCTGTGCCGTTGGCCGTTGCGTTGGCGGACATGGTGATGCTCTGGATCGTGCCCGAGGGGGTGTAGGTGATCCCGCTGATTGTGGTGGCACCCGGAATGCCGGTGCCCGAGATGGCGGCGCCGATGAACGGGCCTCCTGCGGGGCTGACGTTTCCGAGTGCGGTCAGCTGGTTGGAGCCGTTGACCGTGGTTGCCGTGAAGGTCTGGTTGGCCGCCGCGAAATTCACATTCGCGATTGCCTTGGTGGTCGCTGTGGCCGACGCCGGAGCATTGGCGAGGCCGGCCGTCGCTGTGGTTTCCGCGACGACAAGCGCTGCCGTTGCCGTGGTCACCAGAGCCGGAGCCTGGCCATTGCGCTGCAGCCAGACGTAATAAGTGCCGGCCGCAAGACTGATGGCCTGTGCCGGTCCACCGGACTGCGTCGGCGCCTGGCTTGCACCAGCGAAGACGCCGCAACGATTGCCGACGACGGCGGCGGCCGTGGTCAGCAGCGAGGCGACATAATCCCTGGTCCACTGGAACCATTGGCCGGGCTGAAGGGTCGTCTGCGAGGCCAGCACCAGCTGRCAATAAACCCATTCGGATTCGCGGTCTCCACCGGCAACAGTGCCGAGGGAGAAGTTCGGACCCGGAATACCGGAGCCGGCAACGATCGGGCCTTCGACGACGAACGGGTTCGCGCCAAGACGATCGGTCTGAGAAATTGCGATGGTCATTGGAGTTGATCCTTTCGTTCGATCAGGCGAACAACACGCCCTGCAGGAAGGCGTTGTTCATGGTGAGGTTGCCGGCRAAGCCCATSAGCTGCACGAAGGCGTCCTGGTTGGTGTTCATGCGCTCGTCGCCGATCGGAGCCATGTCGCGGTCGCGGTGCGGGCGGTAGAACAGRTAYTTGGTGTTCAGRAAGAACATCTGGTTGAGSGGCGCACCGCCGCCGAAGCCGCCGTCGAAGATCACGTCGGCGCCCATGTAYTGCAGCGACTGGAAGCCGGCCATGCCCTTGTCCGCCGAGGTGATGCGCTGGATYGCCTGSAGMGAYTCCCAGTAGAGGCGGAAGAAGTTGTTGTCGGCGACGACAAGATCAGGCGCGTCGGAGCCGCGAACGCAGGACATGTAGAGCCGGTTCATGTAGCTCTGGATGTTCGCATTCGTGGCGGCCGCGCCGCCGTCGGCCGAGGCCGAGAATTTCTGGTTGCGCCAAAAACCCCAGGTGGCGCGCGAAATGCCGCCGACAGTGCCGGACGTCGGAGACGTCGAGACCAGCAGCTGCAGGCCGCCGATCTGACGCCCGCCATCGGCCGTGCCATCGGAATAGCAGTCAAGCGCGATGTTGTTTTTCAGCGTGGTTTCGGCATTCTCGATGCGCTGCTCGAGCAGGTCGAGGATCGCATCCTCGCCTGAGTTCTGCAGCTGTTCGAGGCCGGACATCGAGACGGCGACCGCGGCCTGCTTGAGGTCGTATTCGGCAGCGGTGATGACGTCGGAGGGCTGGACGTTGAGGATATCGTAGCCGGAATAGCGCTTGAAGGTGCTGTTTTCCTGGTACTGCAGTTCCTGCACGATGGTGCGGCCGCCGGAGATGGGTTTCTTGCGGCCGCGGCTGTTCAGACGGGTGAGAAGACCGTTGTTCTTCGTCACGTCGTCGGCGACCGTGCCGCTGCGGTTGCGCAGCGTCGTGGTCACGATTTCAGAGAGGTTGGGCGAAATGGGCATTGATCATTCCTTTGATCAAACTTGACCGCGCGCGGAGCGCATGGCGTCGCGAAGCGAGTCTCGGATTGAAGTGGGCTGGCCTCTTGCCGCATCGCGGGTCGGGCCCGGGGCGGAAGATCCAGAGATGGATCGCGAGGCGCGGCGGGCTTGATCTGCCGCTGCTGCCCTCTGGGCTTGCTGTTCTCGGACGGGCGCCGGCGCAGTCTGGCTGATCAACTGCTGGCGAATGTCCGGGCGCATCCAGCATGCGGCGTCGTAGGCGTCCTGAAGCGACGATGCACGCCCTGCGTTGATAAGGGCGATCATGTCGTCCAGCACATCATCGGCGTGCGCGTTTGCCGGGTCGGAAAGGAAGGCATCGACTTGAGTTTCGGTGTCCCTTTTCCTGAGAACATGTTCGACCGTCGCCTCGACATTGATGGATCGAGGCTGCGGCCCTCCTTGGTGTGGTCCGGCCTGCTGCGGATTGCGCTGCAGGACCTCCCCCATCTGACCATTGACGAGGGCATGAAGATTGACCCCGGCCATCCTGGCGACGTGAACGACGGTGTTGACCGGGTCGTGGATGAGCGCCTTTTCCCAGTCGATCGCCCGGCGCATGACATCGGCATGGGTCATGCCGGCCTGGCGGATGAGCGGCGTGAACTCCTCGAGCCCCTTGTAATCCTGCAGGACGCGGAAGCCGTTATCGACCTCCTGTTCGCGCTTGGCGATCGCCGCCTGCACCTCACTCGGAAGGCCTCCGAATTGCGCCTTGGCTTCCGCCGACCAGCCGGGTGGAACCCGGCTGGCGATGCTTGCGGGCTGTTCACGGGTCTGCATCTGGGTCTGTGCTTGGGGCGTCTGCTGAGCGGCGTTTGCGGCGGGCGGCTGCCTTGCCCTCGCCGCTGTGGCGGCCTGCTCCTGCCCCTTGGCCAGGAAGCGGCCGTTTTCCCCATCGCGCGGCTGGCCGGTGATATCGCCTGGTCCATTGCCCTCGACGGTGTCGATCGCCGCTTTCAGGCTGTCGCGAATGCTCACCGGCTTATCGTCGAACGTGCCAAAATCTTCGCTGCCGTTGCCGGCCTCGTTCAGGTCTTCCATATCCATGTCGGAAACTTCCTTTGTCGGGGATTGATGCCCGTAAAAACAAAAGGTTAGAGCGGTTGGTTCTAGGCGTTGTATTCGGCGTGAACTCGCCGCAGCTCCTTGCGGATCTCGTTGCGATCCGTTTTCGGCTTCTCGATCGGCTGCGGCTTTTCGTTGCCGATCTCGACCACGCCGGCCGCCCGGTAGGCGGAGCGCAGCTTGGCTTTCGAGGTGTAATGCCTTCCGTCATGCATCGACTGGATATCGATGGCGTCGCTGACGAAATGCGGCGCCGGCAGATCGGACCGCGCCTGGCTCTTTACCGGCATGCAGTTGTGCGGCCACTCGTCGAGTTGGTGCCAGCCGCCGCAGACGCGGCAATAGCGTTCTCTCATGCTTTCACTCCCCGCAACTTCACTGATAGCCCGGCTGCTGCGCCTGGAACTGCTGCAAGGCCTGCGCCGCTGCCTCACCGCGCGCCTGTTCCATCACGGCGCGATGCTCGATCTCGGCTTGCGCGACGCCAAGCTCGGCTTTGCGCTGTTCCGCACCCGCCTTCACTTCAGCCGTTTTCAGCTTGATCATCTGCTCGGCCGGCGGCTCCGGCGGCGGTTTTGGTGCAGTGGCCGCCTCGGAGAGCTGGGCGCCGACCTGCTCCAGCGTGCTTTCGAGCTGGCGGCCGGCTCTGAAGCCGCGGGCGGCAAAGAGCAGTGTCTCGACCATCACTGGCACCAGCATCGGGTTCTGCTGCGCCATGGCGCCGGCCTGCTGCAGGAAGCCGCCGATCATCTGCACGAATTCCATCCGGCGCTGCTTTTCGGCGTCTTCGTCGGGCTCGATCGTCGAATCCGTTTCGATATCGATCTGGAAGCCGCGAATGCTGTCATTGCGCAAGAGTTGCACGACCTCGTCGATCGTCGGCTGCTGCATCATCTGCTCAAGCTGTGGCGGCATCTGCGGCGGCGGCGGTGCCGGTTGACCCATCTGTTGGGCACGAGCTGCGGCCTGCTGCGCCGCCATCTGCATCTGCTGCATCTGCATTTGGACCTGCTGCTTCTCGGCCATGGTCGGCAGCTTGATGCCGCTGACGAGCATCAGCGTTTCCGGCTGGAACTGGTCGCAGATGATTTCGCCGGCAAGGCGGATGATGTCACGGGCAAACCTGGCAAGCTCCGACTGGCGGTCGCGGATGCGGATCGAGCCCCACTGGCTCTTGATGCGCTGCGCCGTCGCCGTCTCCGACGCCTGGGTATCGCCGCGGACGATGTCGGAGATGCCGGTGATCTGGTAGACGTCCTCGATCAGCTGCTTGCGGGCCTGGATGCAGGCGATGATGACCTTCTGCACCTCGTCGATCGGCAGCGTCACGATGGCTTTCGAGCCGCCCTTGTCGGTGAAAGCCGCCCATTCCGGGATCGGCACCATGACGGAATCGTTTTCGGGCCGCATCGCCTTCTCGATCGCCGGCGAGATTGCGCCGTCGCCGGAGGGGTAGAACACTTTCAGCCGCAGCTGATCGGTCAGCTTGTTGACACGCTTGGTCAGCAGATCGATCTCGTCGCATTGCTGCTGATAATAGACATAGTCGGGCACCGGGATCAGCGAGCTCGTCGACATCGTGCCATAGGCCGGGCGCGGGCACGGCCAGAAGTGCGTCAGATCCAGCGGCGGCTCCGACACTTCGAGCGCCACCGGCGCGCCGTCGGCGATCCAGACGGTATAGTTTTCGCTCTTGCACCAGATCTCCCAGACATGGGTCTTGCCCTCATTCTCGGCCCGCTCGGTCTGGCTGCTGCCCTTGTTGCTGCCGGCGCCTTGCGCCTGGAGCGACGCCATCGCATCAGGGCCGAAGCGCTTCTCCATCTCCTCGTCGGTCATCGGAACGCGTCGCGCCACCCATGTCACATCCTTCCAGCGGCGCGCCGGCGAGTGCAGGAAGTCGGACCAGTGGACATAATCAATGCACACACGCTCGTCGCTGATCACCTCAGACGGAGCGCCGCCATTGTCGCCCATGCCGCCGGGGAGGCCGCCGAGGAGACCCTCGGGGAAACCACCATTCGCCGGCGGGTCGGAAGGCTGGACACCCATGTCGAGCGGTTCGAAATCGGCCTCATAGCGCAGCCACAYCGTGCCGCGGGCGCAGAGCAGGAAATCATCGCGCACCGCCCGCATGATGGAATCGACATCGGCCTCGTCGCCCATATAGGCAAGATTGCGTTCGACCAGTTCCGAGGCCATGCGCGCCACCGGCTCGGCGTCCTTGAAGCGGCGCTCGACGACCGGCTGCGGCACCCTGGCATAGACGGCCGGCTGCAGCACCGAGGTGTTGGCCCACAGCATCGGAAATCGGCGCTTGGCCGCACTCGTCTGATCCGACTGCTGATCGAGATAGATCTTCTCGATCTTGACGCAGCGGTCATGCCAGGATTTGAAATAGCGCTGCGCGCGCTCGAGCTCCTGCTGCCAACGGGCGCCAACCTTTGCCAGGTCCCATTGCTCCCCGCCCCCCAGAGCCGTTGCTTCGTCTTCCATCAAACACGCTCGCTATGTCTAGGGGTGGAATCGGCAAATTCGTTGAAGGTCATCGTCTGGAAGGTCGGCAGTCTCTTCACTTGCGGCTTCAGGGGTTCCGGCGCCAATCCGGTGAAGATGATCGCCAGACCCCCGAAAGCGTCGGCGCCGTGCGAAGCCCAGTTGTGCAGGGGCTCGTCGCGGAAGACGCTCAAATCCTCGTCCCAGTCCTTGCGGTAATTCCGCAGACATTTGATGCCCTGGATGCAGCCGGCCTGATCGAACTCGATCTTCGCCAGGATGCGCCGCGTGCCGTTGATGCGGTCATGGACATAGGCGCGCTCGATCTTGCGGACCGTGCCGAGATCGCGGGCCTTGACCTCTTTCAGCATCACTTCGATGCGGGTCATGCCGCCGCGCGTCCATTCCCTGACCTTGATGTCATGCGGCATGTTGTGCACGCCATAGACATAGCCCTGCTCTCCGGCGCGCCGCTCCAGCTCGTCGAGCATGCCGTCCATGCCCGTGCCGGTGTGCTCGAAATAACCGATCATCCTCACCCGGCCGGGCAGCACCTGAAACAGCCAGACGCTGTTGGTATCGTCCATGCCGATGTCGGAGATGGTATGGACGGGATAACCTTCCACATGCGGGAAGACCCCGATGCGTTCTTCGGCGTCGGCGACCGCCATCTGATCGGCGTAATAGGCGCCCTCGACGCTCGCCTCGAACGCTTCGGCCGGCGTCGAGGGATATTCGCGCTTCATGTCGCCGAGCTGGGTTTCGGCCTTCTTGACGTACCAGGCCTTCTGCCCGTCGGTCAGCGTGATGCCCTGCTCGGCCAGCTGCTGGAAATATTTCACGAAAGCATCAGTGATGATGACGCCTTCCGGCGCGATCGCATATTGCGGCTCCTTCCACCAGGGAAAGAAATGGAACTTGAAATCCAGTTCGGTCAGTTTCGCCGCCTGGCGCTGCTTGACCTGGGCATCGTCGCAGAGCGTATAAAAATGCCCCTCCTGGCCTTCCGCCGTGCTTTCGACGAAGACCAGCTGGCCGGCCTGCACGGTATTCAGCGCGCCGGTGCGGACTTCCCTCGCCTTGTCGGGATATTTCGCGCAAAGCTTTCCGTATTCGGAGATATGGAGATATTGCAGCGTTCCCGACCGCAGCGAGGTTCCGACCCGAATGCTCGAATTATTACCAAGCAGCAGTTCGGTCTGGTTGGCTCTGACGACAGGCACGGCGGTGCGGATACCATCCGGCAGATTGTCATAGGGATATTTGATCTTGTCCCTGAAGATCGTCTGCACGTCGCCCAGCGTATGGGCAATGGTGCCGGCGCGGATATCCCGGTTGAAGACGCAGGCATCGAGCATGAAGATCTGAATGAAGGTCGTCAGACCCAGCTGGCGGGCTTTCAGCAGCACATTGAGGTAATGCATCTGCTCGAAAAACGTCATCTGCGTCCAATTCATCTCGAACCTGACGCGTTTGCCCGATTTGTCGGTGATCCAATAGAGATTGTTCAGCCGCCAGCGCCAGTCGGAAAACTGGTCAACCGCCGTTTGGAAGTCCGCGCGTCTTGCCATTGATATCTTCCAGCAACTGCGAAACCTCGCCGGTTACGACGCCTTGGTCGGGCTCGACCTTGGAACCGTATTTCTTCGGCTTCAGCTTCTCGGCGACCCATTGGCGGGTGGCGATGCGGAGCTGCGAACGCCGGATGGCCTCGCCATTCTCCTGCCAGCCGGTGGTCTCGCCGCTCGCATTCTTCTTTTCGATCCAGTCATTGCTGCGGTCGTCGGCAATCTCGACCATCTCGTCGACAAAGCCGTCGGCGAGGATCTCGCGGGCCAGGGCATACCGCGCCCGAAAGGCCGCCTTATCGTCGTCGGCGAGCCAGGACAGCACGGTCGACTTTGACGGCATATCCTCATCCCGGCAGATCGACCGCAGGCTTTCCCTGTCAGCAATGCGCTCGCAGATCTTCTCGGCCAGCGCCTGGCTGAACTTGGTCGGTCTTCCCATGGGGCGCTGCTTCTGGAAGGCTCAGAACAGCGCAATGATGTTGGATGCGGTGGTCCCGGTCAGCGCCACGATGGCGGCATGAACAGGCAGGATCGTTCCAGCCGGCACGCTCTTGAAGATGACAGGATCCATGTCACGACGCGGCGCAATGGCAACATCACCGGCCGTGCCGATGTAAAGCGCGCGGGCTCCGACGATGGCGGTATCGTTCGGCGTTACCGCCGCTGCCCGGGAGGCCGGAGCAATCGAAGGGTCCATTGCAGTTCTCCTTGGAAGAGGCGGGTTTCCATGCCGACACGGCTCGATCCCGATGTGATCGAAGATGAGAGGTCAGGCAGAAAAGGATGGGGGATCAATTCTGAGGAAGCTGGCCGGTGACAGACACACCGGTCGGAGGGCGGCGCCGACTTGGTCGTCGACATCCCATCGGGATTCAAATTTCGCAGCTTGGATTTGCGGTAGTATTAACTGATTTGCCGGGGGGTGATCAAGGGCTGATTGTGGCTCGCGCGCCAGTTCGAAACCAAGCCTGCTCGATCAAGTAGGCGCCAGATTACTCTACCCCGCACCGACGACGGATTTGGCAAAACGCGCTCCCCGACCTCCGTCATCCTCGGCCTTGAGCCGAGGATCTATGCCCGCTGCTGGTAGAGGCCAACATGGGTCCTCGGCTCAAGGGGTAGGCTGTGTGGCAAATCCGAGGTGATGGCATCCGTGATGCTGACGAATATTATGGCTCGATCAGCGTGGTCTTGGCCGGTCTCGCGATCTGGTTCGGCATGTCATCGTTGGTCGGCGGCGGTGCCGACGTGGCCGACATCCCCTCTGGATTCAAATCTCGCAGCCTGGATTTACGGTAGTCATAAACGACCTGCCAGGGGGTGATCAAGCGCTTCTGACCGCAGCGCGCAGATAATCTGCCCGACCCAATCGGCAGCCGAACGCCTACCCGCTTTGCGAGCCTTCAGGTCCGGCGTACAATGAGCAGGCTGTTGATCAAATAGCGGAGAAGTTCAGTGAAAACCACGAGACTTTTTCTTTGTTTTATCGCTTTTCTCAGCGTCACGCTCGCTGGAAACCCGGCTGATGCCGACGAACGGGTTCACTTCGAAAGCGCGCCCGTAAAGCTCAGCCCGTTTCGAATAAGCAAGGCTAGAGAACAGGGAGAAATTATTTCTCAACCGCAAGGCACACCCCTGCTGGGATATTTGTCCCGCGCGGAGGGTGATGGCCCCTTCCCGGCGGTCGTCCTCCTGCATGGATGCGAGGGCATGCGGTTGAGCGTCAAAGACCTTTGGCCGAAACGGCTGGTTTCGTGGGGTTACGTCGTGTTGGTCGTCGATAGCTTCACTACCCGCAACATCAAGGACACGTGCCAGGGTTCTCTCCCCGATCGCCTCTTCGACGCCTATGGGGCTTTGAATTTTTTATCGAAACACAGCTTTGTCGATATCAGGCGCGTTGCCTTGATGGGCTTTTCAACCGGCGGCACGGCGACGCTGGAAGGAACAAAAATCGAAGGCAACGAACAGCTTATGGACCACAAATTCAAGGCAGCGGTTGCCTACTATCCCCTCTGCGCGGCAAGTCAGGGTGACGCGACGGTGCCGACCCTGATTTTGAGCGGCGAACGAGACAATTGGAGCCCGGCTGACCGATGCCAGAAGAGGCTTGCCCGTCTGAGTGACAATGGCCCGCCCATCGAGCTGAATGTCTACAAGGGCACTTACCACGATTTTGATGCCCCGGAGTTTAAGGTGGGACGGCGGGTGTTTGGTCACATCGAAAAATACAATCCAGACGCCGCAGGAAAATCCATCCGCAGCGTTCGCACATTCCTTCAAACGTACCTGTCGAACTAGAGCCCGAAGTCTGTCCGCTGTAGCATCCCCGTCCCGGGCCTGGATGCCTGGGATCCATGCCCGCTACCGAGAGCACTACCGCAAAAACATAGCATTGAGACGCTGTTGCAAGGCAGGAGGTTCGCTAGACATTCGAACCTGACCGAGCGCATACCGCATGGCAGGCGTGAACGGCAGCCAATGTTGCAAATGATCCATCAATTCATCGGACATCATGTCTTCGAGCGGGCCGGCGCCCAATTGGCCGAGCGCTTCCTCGTGGCCGGGTAATTGGGCTTGCTCGATAATGGCGAGAACGCGTTTCAAGACGATTTCGCTCGGATCGTGAAGCAAAAGTGTCGACCAATACCATTCGCCGGGATCTGCGAGATAGGCCGGTATATAGACTTCAGCGGTAAGCGGTGGCTCTCCAACAGCCATCATATCCGGCAGCCACGTCAGATCCGATGAGAGTGCGTTCCGCGTGAACGGATTGACCGATGGAGTGTCGGAGCTGTGTTTTCCCAAGCGCGGTTTGCTAAGGTTCTTCTTGGTCACTTTTCCGCCTTCTACGTCCGCGGCTTATTCTACGGTTTTTTGAGAACTGACGTCTCGACCCAAATATTCAACAGGTCTTTACCAACGACGACGACCGTCATCCACGTATTCTCACCCTCGATCAAATAGGCCATGCCGCTTTCCTTGCGGTCCTTCGTGACAGAACCCAACGAGGCTGCCGAGAGTCCAGCTTCGAAGGCTTCGAACTCAGCGCTCGAACAACGCAGATCCTCCGAACGATCCGCCGCTAAGACGCCAAAATAATCGAGCGAGCAGGTGGCAGAAAAGAGGTTTCGGTATTCCTGATAATACATGGCGAACCGCAGTCCGCTCGGCATCGTATATTGCTCGCTGCCGGTTCGAGGCTCAGAGGTCGAGTTGACGGGAGAAGAAGGCGCTTCAACGGTCCAATCGCCTCGATCAACGCCGCTGTGCAGGGCAGCCAGGCTTCGGCCATTCAACACGCAAAGCTTCAATGTATCATTGAGAGTGCACGCAACCGCCCCCTCCCCACTCAACAGGATCGCAATCACCAAAGCTGCAAAGAAACGCACTCGACCATCCCCAAATCATCGTCATCAACGCCAACGGCACCGTAGTTCGGATGCCGGAGAAAACAAAGCGGTGGCGCCGGCGATGTCAGACTCTAATCGTGCGTTTCGGCCAACGTGCCACGACCAATCTCCCACCAAAACAAATTAGCCTTGACTCATCAATTAGCATAGGCTATTGATTTCCTCATGATCGAAGCCGCCTCCATCACCGCCGTCATGCGCGCCCTTGCCGATCCCACGCGGCGGGCCGTGTTTGAGCAGATCGTCAATTCAGACGAAATCACCGTCGTCGAACTGACGCGGGCAAGCAGCGTCACGCAGGGCGCCATTTCGCAGCACCTCAAGGCGCTGAAGCAGGCGGGCCTGGTCGCGGAGCGCCCCGAGGGGCGGAAGGTCTATTACCGCGCCGAGCCGGAAGGCCTGGAGCCCCTTGTCGACTGGATGAGCCATTACGGCGTCTTCTGGCGCGACCGCTTTGCCAATCTCAGAACATTGCTGAAGGAAATCGATCCATGAGCGACGCCGCATTGAAGCCCGACACGCAAGAGATCGTGGTCGACGAGGTCTTCCCGCATCGGCCGGAGACGATCTGGAAAACGCTGACCACGGCCAATCTGATGGGCCGCTGGCTGATGATGCCGGCGGGCTTCGAGCCCGTGGAAGGCAAACGCTTCACCTACCAGACGACGCCCGCCGGCGCCTGGGACGGCACCATTCACTGCCAGGTGCTGGAAGTGAAGCCGAACGAGCGTCTCTCCTATGCCTGGAAAGGCGGGCATGAGGGAAACGCCGGCTACGGCTCCCCGCTCAACACCGTGGTCACCTTCATCCTGTCCGAGGTCGAAGCCGGCACGCGGCTTCGCCTCATCCATTCCGGCTTCGTTCTGCCGAGAAATGAAACTGCCTTCCAGAAGATGGGCGAAGGCTGGAAGAAGGTCGTGAAGAACATCGGCGCCATCGTCGGCGAGACGGACTGAGGCGACCGACATCGCGCTTGCCGACGCAGCGTTTTATTCGGCAGCGCTTCATCAGGAGAGAGATATGAGCAAGCCTTACACCGGCGGATGCGCCTGCGGTGCGATCCACTATGAAATCTCGGCCGAGCCGATTGCGATGAACGACTGCCAGTGCCGCGATTGCCAGGCGACCAGCGGCACCGGGCACGGATCCTATCTGACCTTCCCGAGCCGGCAGGCGGTGAAGCTCGAGGGCCAGGCGACGCATTGGGAGATGGTCGCCGACAGCGGCAACGTCAAGACGCGCGGCTTCTGCCCCGCCTGTGGCGCGCCCGTCTATCTGACCTTCTCTGCCATGCCCGATCTCTTCACCATTCACGCCGCCAGCCTCGACGATCCCACCCGATACCAGCCGCAGATGGTGACCTACACGCTGCGCGGCCTCGCCTGGGACCGGGTCGATCCGGCGGTGCCGGAATTCGAGACGATGCCGCCGATGTAGAGTTGGGGCAGCGGCCCTGGCAAAATGGTGCGATCGACGGCTGGATCGCCGTGTGTCAGTGAATCCGATACTCACCTGAGCTGACCTAGACGATGCCAGGAGAGTTCAATTTCCGGCAAGACGCGCGATCGGCTCGGCCAGGTCGAGCCAATGCGGGCGATTGCCCCACCAATGAACATGATCCGGCGTCTAAACATCTAAAGCTGGCGGACGGTGTCAGCTGGCAATGCAGAAATTCGCATCGGCCTGCGCGTCCTGGTGAAACCTGAGGCAAGGGCGTTCTTAGCCCCGCCGCCTCCCCCATTCGGCATGGTGAAAAGGCGCCGTGCAGCAGCACGGCGCCGGTGCATCACGCGCGCGTCACGCGGCGATCGAGGGATAGTCGGTATAGCCTTGGGCGCCGCCGCCATAGATGGTCGCCGGGTTCACCTCCGCCAGCGGAGCAGCGGTCTTCAGTCTCTCGACGAGATCAGGATTGGCGATGAATGGCCGGCCGAACGAGAACAGATCCGCCGCGCCCTCCGTCAATCGCAACGTTGCGCGGTCGAGGTCGTAGCCATTATTGGCAATGTAGGTGTTTGCGAACTTGGCCCTGAGCTCCGCGTAGTCAAAGGCAGCAGCCTCATTGGGCCCGCCGCGCCCAGCTTCGACGACATGGAGATAGGCAATCCCCATCTGGCCAAGCTTCTCGGCGATATAGTTGAATTGCGCCTGCGGATCGCTCGAGGTGACGCTGTTGACCGGCGAAATCCGCACTCCCGTCCGCTCGGCGCCGACCTCGGCAGCCACGGCGGCAGCGACTTCCAATATCATCCGGGCGCGATGTTCAACCGAGCCGCCATAGGCGTCGGTGCGGGTGTTGGAGCCGTCTTTGGCAAACTGTTCCAGCAGGTAACCGTTGGCGCCATGGACTTCGACGCCATCGAAGCCCGCGGCAATCGCGTTGGCGGCGGCGCGACGGAAATCGGCGATGATGGCCTGGATCTCATCCAGTTTGAGCGCGCGAGGTTCGGACACGTCGACGAAGGCATTGTTCACGAAGACCTTGGTCTCGGCCTTGATGGCCGATGGCGCGACCGGCGCCTGCGCATTCGGCTGCAGATCGACATGCGAAATACGACCGACATGCCAGAGCTGCAGGAAGATGTGTCCGCCTTTGGCATGCACCGCGTCGGTGACTTTCCGCCAGCCGTCGATCTGGGCTTGCGTATAAATTCCCGGTGTATCCTGGTAGCCCTGCCCTTCCTGCGAAATCTGCGCGCCTTCCGAGATGATCAGGCCGGCTGTCGCCCGCTGGGCATAATATGTCGCGGCGATATCGCCCGGCACGAAGCCGGCGCCGGCTCTGTTGCGGGTCAAGGGCGCCATCACGATCCGGTTCGCCAGCGTCAGCGCGCCGAGTGTGTAGGGTTCAAAAACTGCTTTGTCAGTCATTTCGTTTCTTTCGTCAGGATTTCGGGGGTCTCTGTTACATCTCGGAGTTTCGCGCCGGAACTCGGCACAGGCCGGCCTTGCGACACAGCCTGTGTGGTGACGGCGCGTTTCCGCGGGAAGCGCTACGAGGCGGCGCGATAGCGCTCTGCCGGCTCAGACTGCGAAAAGCCCGGGATCATCGTCTGGCGCGCAGACTGATAGGCGTCCCATTGGCCGGCATCGTGCAGCGGCGGGATGGTGACGGGCTCGCGCTTGTCGAAGCCTGCCAGGGCGGCGTCCACTAGTTCGCCCACTTCCATCACGCCGGAGAGCGTGTTGACGTCGATGCCGGAAAGCTCCCAGATCTCCGTCCGTGTCGCCGCCGGCAGGACCGCCTGGACGTAGACGCCTTTGGGACCGAGTTCGAGGCTGAGTCCCTGGGAAAGGAAGGTCACGAAGGCTTTGGTGGCGCCGTAGACCGTCATTCCGAATTCCGGGACGAGTCCGACGACCGAGGAGACGTTGATGATGGCGCCCGAGCCCGCTTCGACGAAGCGTGGCGCAACGGCGCTGGAAAGGCGGGCAACCGCCGTCGCGTTGAGCGCGATCAGCTGGGCGATATCATTGACGGGCTGATTGACGAACGTGCCTTCGAGGCTCGTGCCGGCATTGTTGACGAGAATCCCGATCCGATGATCGTCGCGCAGGCGGGTTTCCACCGCCGCAAGCTCATCGGATTTGGTGACATCGGCCTGCAGGATGTCGATCGTTACGCCGGTTTCCTCGCGAAGTCGCGCCGAGAGAGCCTCCAGCCTTGCCTTATTGCGCGCGACCAGTACGAGATTGTGCCCACGACGGGCGAAACGGTCTGCATAGGTCGCTCCGATACCCGAGGAGGCGCCGGTGATGAGGACGGTGGGAGTGTCAGTCATTGTCTTGTTCTCTTTCGAATGAGCGTTATATAATTATGATGACGATCCTAATTACGGGTTTAAAGTGATGGCTATCATAAAAAAGTCAATGGCAGAGAGGGAGAAATCTCAACATGAAAATCAGCCGTGAGCAGATGGCCGAAAACCGCCAAAGGATCCTGGAAGTCGCAAGCCGGCTGTTTCGGGAGAAAGGATTCGAGGCCGTCGGCGTTGCCGAAGTGATGAAGGCCGCGGGCCTGACGCATGGCAGCTTCTACGGTCATTTCAGCTCGAAGGACGACCTGATCGTCCAGGCGCTCGCGCATGCGCTTGGCCAGCGCAATGGCGCGTCACTCCCGCTTGGCGCCTATATGGAAGAGTACCTGTCGCCGCGCCATCGCGACAACAGGGCCGGTGGCTGCCCGATTTCCGGACTTGCCGCCGACACGCTGCGCCAGACGCCTGAGGCCCGTGCGGCGGTGACGGAGGGTGTGCGGGCGCAGATCGACTGGATGAGCGAGAAGGACGAAGGGCCGGACGCCGACCGCCGACGCCGGGCAATCGCCAACTGGTCGGCGATGGTCGGGGCAACGATCCTCGCTCGCGTCATAGTCGATCCCGCCCTGTCGAAGGAAATATTGACGGAGACGCTGGCCTGGATCGATGACGGAGCCGACCGACCTGCTTCGACACCGGCAAAAGCCGAATGAGGAAATGCCACGGTCAGCGGCCGTGCCCCGCCGCAGTTGTCATCCCATCGCCGGATCCAAGATCCTCGATGCCGACCTGCCATAGGTGGGCAGCCGTCGGCTGAGCGTCCAGCTCCATTTCGGGCATTTTAGTCCCGATCGTAGCTCGGCCGCCAGCCGCGGGTCATGCCGCCGCCCATGGCGCCTTCTGCCAATATCAACTGCCGGCGCAAATGTCGGACGTCCTCCAGCAGCGTGCCTATTGCGGCCCGCATATCGCCATTGTGATAGGCGACCACCTCGGCAAGCTCATTTTCGACCGGCCGCGACGATGTTTCGGCTTCCATGGCGGCGCTCAAGAGAAGATGCCCGCCATTTTGAGTTTGCCGCAGAAGCTCGCTATGGCTTTCGCGACGCCCTCGCTGCAGGGAAACTTGAACGGTCGCGTGGCCTCCTCGGTCAGAACCGGCTGGCCGGTTGCGGCGTCACGGCCGGTGACATGCTTCGTCAGCAGGATGCCACAGGCCGCGCCGGCGGCCTCGTCGATCGCCATCTGGACATCGCCAAGATAGGTATCGCTGGGGATGTCGATGATGAAGGCGGTGAAAAATCTCACGCCGCGGCTCCCCGCCACAGCCTTGACCAGGCTTGCATGCGCCTCGGAGACCTCAATCTCCTTCTCCGGCGGCCACATTACATCACTTGCAGGCCACGCATCATCTTCCACGGCTTCGCAAATCGGCTGCTCACGCATATCCGCTCTCCATATCTTCGGTTTTCAGATGGCGGCCGCCGCGCCGATGTTCTTATTATGTTCTGATAGCGAAGAGTGTCAAGACGGATGTTTTGCTGTGAGCGACCTTTCGGGCAACCGCCGGAGAATGGTGCATGATCAAGAGATCCGCACCATTCTCCGGCCCTGTCTTGAACCCTCAATGCTTGAGCACGACCTTGCCCTGGGCGCCGGCTGCGACCGCATTCTGCGCCGCACCGATCTCCTCCAGAGTGAAGGTATGGGAAATCGGGATGACCAGCAGGCCGCGCACGGCAGCATCCAGCACCGCGTCGAGCGTCGCTGCGTCGGTGCGGTGGAAGAGTTCATGGATGGTGACGCGGTCTGCGGCATTGGCGCCTTCCGGCACCGGAACGATGCTGGCGACCGTGCCGCCATCACTGATATGGCCGATGAGATTGCCGGCCACCGGGCCGGCGGCACTGATCCCATAGGCAAAGTCGGGGCTTGCGACGGGGAGCGTGATGTCAAACGCTTCGCCGGCCAGGGCCTGACCTTCGCTCAGCCGCTCTGGACGGACGCCGGCCACCGGCTGGGCGCCGATCTGCTTGAGATATTGGATGGCCGAACGGCCGACGGTGCCAAGGCCGCCGGAGACCAGAACCCGGTCGCCAGCCTTGACGCCAAGCGCCTCGACGGCCTGGCGCCCGGTCAGCCCGGCCTTGACCAGCGACGCGCCCGCTTCGAAGCTCAGGCCAGCCGGCAGCTTGGCGACGGAGGTGGCGGGAAGCACACCATATTCGGCATGGGCGCCTTTGCCGTTTGCCGCGAAATCGGCGACAACCCGATCACCGACCGCAAAACCGGTGACGCCGTCGCCGAGTACCGAGATGGTGCCGGCTGCGTCGCCCCCGAGCACGGCCGGCAGCGGAAGCGGGATGAACTTGGCCATGAAGCCCTGGCGGAGAATGAGGTCGAAAGGATTGACGGCGGATGCCTCGATCTTGATCAGGATTTCGCCCGGTCCGGGCTTCGGCGTCGGGATATCGCCGATTTCGAACTGGTCGACATCGCCGTAGGATTTGAGAAGGGCCGCTTTCATTGTGGTCTCCAGATTTTGTCGTCGCGCTTGGGCGTGAGACCAGGCTGCCGGCTGGCAGCCCGGTCTCGGCCGGTTCCCGCCGTTAAGCCGTGGCCGGACGACGCGCGGTGTCCAGCGTCCATGCCCCACCACCGGCAAAGGCGATGTAGAGGAAGATGAAGCAGAACAGGATGGCGACTTCGCCCATGTTCAGCGCCGGCCAGAAGCCATAGGGCATGTGGCCCATGAAATAGGCGGCCGCCATTTCGCCCGAGGCGATGAAAGCGGCGATGCGCGTTTGAAAGCCGACGAGCATCAGAGCCGAGGTGATCACCTCGATGGCACCGGCGATGATCATGATGGTCGGAAGCGGATAGGGCACGCCCTGAATCGGACCCGGAAATTGCAGGAATTTCATGGTCGCGTGTTCGAGGAAGAGAAGCGCGGTGATGATGCGCAGGATTGCKAGGACGTATGGCGTCCATTTGCTGGTATCGGTCATCGAGGCTTTCCAATGTTGGTTATGGGAGATCAGGCGGCGGATGCCGCTTTCTTCAGTTCCTGGTTTTCTTTCCAGAGCTTCATCGACATGGCGAAGACGCCGTCGACATAGTTGCGGTAGACCGTCATGCCGGCCGGATCGCGGCCTGCCTTGGCTGCAAAGAACGCAACGATGTCATCGGATTCCGTGACGTATCGGCCGGGCTCAAGCTGCGCGGAGGGAAAGCTCACCTTGTCGAGATGCGGCTGAAGCTCGGCGCGGATCTTCGCCTCCTGCTCGCTGTCGGGAACGAAGTCGCGGGTTTCAACGTCCGAGGCCAGTCCCGATTCCAGAAGGAACAGGCGAACCTTGAGGCAGAAGGGGCAGTTTTCCTTGAGATAGACGATCGGTTTGAACGTTGCGCTGGTCATTACGCATCTCCTTTTGATTGAGGGGCAGAGGGGACATCGCCGAACCGGAAGCTCGATGCGGTCAGGCCGCCGGCGAAGTCTTTCTGGTGATAGGTGACGGCGCCCGGTTCGTCCTCGGCCGCACCCACCGCCACCATCAGGGGGATCAGGTGGTCTTCACGCGGATGCGCCGCGCGGGCGGCGGGCGCCTTCTCCCATTCGACAAGCCGCTCGGTGCGCATTTCGGATGGCGACCGGATCAGCGTCTCCTGCAGCCAGGCGTCAAACTGACGGGAGGGGCCATGTCCGGCCGTGCCCTGTATGGCCGACAGGTTGTGGTAGCTGAGGCCGCTGCCGATGATCAGCACGCCCTCTTCGCGCAGCGGCGCGAGCGCCCGGCCGACCTTGAGATGCAGCGCCGGATCGTAACCGGCATCCAGCGACAGCTGGACCACAGGGATGTCTTCGTTGGGATAGAGCGGCTTCATCAGGCTGAACGTGCCGTGATCGAAGCCGCGGGTGGGGTCCGGCCTGGCGTCGATGCCGGCGGAATGCAGCAGATCCTGCACGTGACGCGCCAGCTCCGGGGAGCCCGGCGCGCCATATTTGATCTGATAGAGATAGTCGGGGAAGCCGTTGTAGTCGTAGACCATGCCCGGGTTGCTGCCCGAAGAGACGGCAAAGCCCCTCTCCTCCCAGTGGCCCGAAACGACCAGCACCGCCTTGGGCAGATCTTGAAGCTCGGCCCGCATCTCGATCAGGGATTGCTCGAGCTTGTCGAAATTGCTGCGAAAGCCACCGGTCATATAGGGCCAGGGGCCGCCGCCATGGCTGAGGAAATAGGTGGGCAGTCTCGATGTCTTCACGTCGCCATTCCTTTTCGGCACCGCCGCTGCGGCTGGCCTTTGTCAGCGACTGTCATGGTTTTCCCTGGATTGATCAATCGGCTTTGCCAACATGCATCATTTCCTCTAAGTTGATGATCATGGACACGATGATGAGCCTGCGGGTATTTTGCTTGGTCGCGGAGCTGAAGAGCTTCACCGCGGCAGCAGGCCGTTTGAATCTGTCGCCGGCGATGGTGAGCAAACACGTGATGCATCTGGAGACGCGCCTGGGAAGCCGGCTCTTGAACCGGACCAGCCGGAGTGTCACCCTTACCGAAGCCGGCGCGCTTTATTTCAACCAGACCAGGCAGATGCTCGAAGGGCTCGACGAAGTGGAAGCGTCGATCGGCAATGTCACGGTCGCGCCGCGCGGAACGCTCAAATTCAGTGCTCCCGTGTGGGCGGCCAGTTCAGGCTTTGTCAATATTCTGGCCGAATACAACCAGCGTTATCCCGATGTCAGCCTGGATATGGATCTCAGCGGCCGGATCGCCAATCTGGTCGAGGAAGGCTTTGACCTTGCGCTGCGGGCAATGTCGTCCGAGCGGCTCGATCCGGGTCTGGTCGCGCGCCCATTGGCGAAGATAGAATTCCGCCTGATGGCATCGCCGGACTATCTCAAGCGCGCCGGGCGACCCCAGAGTATCGCCGAGCTGAACGGCCATGCGCTGCTTCGCTATAATGGCATCAATGTCAGCGAAAGCCTGCTGTTGGGCCGCCAAAACGACCGGCGCAAGGTCACCTTCCGCAATGTGCTGCTGAGTGCCAACGAGACGCTTCTGCACCTGGCGGCTTTGCGGGGAATGGGGCTCGTCTTCCTGCCGGAATGGCTGGTGGAGGAGGATCTGAAAGCAGGCCGGCTGGAGGTGGTGCTTGCCGGGACGCTCGGCATCAGCAACACGCTCCATGCCGTCTACCCGAGCCGGAAATACCTTTCCGCCAAAGTCCGCACCTTCATCGATTTTCTCGTGCTGCGCTCGCCACAGATATTCTGACGCTCGCAGAACGCCCGACCGGACAATTCCTTCGATAGGAATCTCTGCCCTGCCGATCCGCAGCCGTATGTTGAGGGCGTAGCGTTGGTCTCCCATTAAACAACGCTATTGGGGAGCGAATAGAGAAAGACGCTTAGGAACCGTCGTCAGATAGCCAAATCCTCAGTTTGCCGACCGACCTGAAGCCCAACTTTGTCATTTCGTTTAGCGCGGCGCCACTGTCATATCCGACTAGCGGCACATCGGGTGAGAAGGCGATGTTGGCCAACGAAATGGCATCCCGGAAGGCCTGCGGCGTCCCGGTCAAGCTAAAGATATTGGAAATCCCTACAGCCTCGGGTGATCGATTTAGGATGCAGCCCGCATCAAAGCCATCGCCGGCCAATCGGCCATAGATATGTATGTTGGGATCGGAAAGCAGGGCCGATGTGAAGACGTTGGCATCGGTCTGGCTACCAGACTCTTTCCAGGAATGTTCCCAGCGATCCAGTGCCGCCGCATCGCGAATGCGTGCCCAATCTTCAGGCGCACGCGCTGCAATTCCGTGAGGTTCAGCCCAAATCCATGATGCGGAAAACAACAACCGGAATCCTTTGTTGACAAGATCGAGCCTAGAAAACCCATCTTTCAGACCGGGTCTCCATCCTAACCGATCTATCAACCGACCGATTTCAACCAGCTGTTCCTCTGTTGCGTCCGGGTCGAGTGTCGTCATGTTGGAATAGTATGGAGGTGCGATTGCATCGCTTGACCAAAACGCACTGGTTCGCTGATCAGGCAGTCCATGGGCACGGAACATCGCCTGATACAGGTCTGCATTGTTAGCGGCACATATGCGCGCTTTTTCTGCATCGGATCGTACCGTGTGTTTCCGGATATTACTTTGCGAGGAGTTGCCTATCATAAGAAACCCTGTTGCTCGGAGCGTCTGAAACCTGCGGCGTCACGAAGCGCATCGATCAGTTCATCAGGACCATTGAGCGGATGCCCTACCCTCTTCATCGCGGCATGGACCATGACATGTCGCCGGCGGAAATCCCAAGATTGTCCAGATCCTTGGCAAGCGAGAGGCGTGTGTGAAAGCGCGGAACGATCATTGGCGCGCATCCGGGAGTCAAGGGATCGACCAGAGGCCTCAAAAGCCCGCGGTTCTCGCCTGCAAACATAGCAGCCCACTTCATTTCTGATATCGAACCCGGTTGATACCGTGCATTCCTAAATCCTTTAAAGCTGCAGAAATCGGCGCGTCGCCCGGCATGCAGCCCGTGATATTTAGCATGAAGCGATTGCGCGTCACGCGTGTTAAAGTCTTTTTGTCCAGCTGAGCCTTCCGGCCGGTTGGTATTGTTGCCGAGTGATGACTTGCTTCGTGAGTCTCCGGCCCTTGAGGGCCTCTCCATGCAAAAGACACCCACAGTGCGTTTCGAAGCGGCGAGCACGCTTGCTGTGGTGGTATCGTCCAATGAGCCGTTGCTATACCTATCCGACGACCAGAAGGTCATCGCGGCGAGCGCATCCTTCTGCCGGGCCTTCGACATCGACCCCAAGACGGTTTGCGGCCAAAGCCTCAGCGAAATTGGAAACGGTGAATGGGCGATGCCCCAGCTTGCGTCACTGCTGACGGCCACCGCCTCGGGCAGCGCCACCATCGAGGCTTACGAAATCGACTTTCAACGGCCAAACCAGAAGACACGGCACCTGGTCGTCAACGCACGGACGCTCGACGACGGCGACATCGATCATATTCGCCTGCTGCTCGCCATCACCGACGTGACCGATGCGCGCGCCGAGGCTCGGCTGAAAGATGATCTCGTTCGCGATAATGCCATCCTGCTGCAGGAGGTCCAGCACAGGGTCGCCAACAGCCTCCAGATCATTGCCAGCGTTCTCATGCAGAGCGCCCGGCGGGTCCAGTCGGAGGAAGCGCGCGGGCATCTCCACAACGCCCATCACCGGGTCATGTCGATCGCGGCCCTGCAACGCCAACTCTCCATGTCCAACGGCGGCAAGGTTGAACTCCGTCACTATTTCACTCAGCTTTGCCAAAGCCTCGGCGCGTCGATGATCGCCGACCCCGACAGGCTTTCGATTCTGGTGATGGTCGACGACAGCGCCGTGGAAGCGGATGTTTCCGTTCGCCTGGGGCTTGTCGTGACCGAGCTTGTCATCAACGCCCTCAAGCACGCCTTTCCCGATGAACGACCGGGCGCAATCGTCATCGACTATCACTCATCCGGCAAGGACTGGACTCTCTGCGTTACCGACAACGGCATCGGCATGCCTGCGGGTCGCGAAGCACTAAAGGCGGGCCTGGGGACGGGCATTGTGGAGGCGCTCGCAAAGAGCCTGAATGGCGACATTCAGTTGAGCGATGCGGGTCCCGGCGCCGCCGTCACAATCAACCACCGGGAAAGCGCCGGTTTGCGAACCGACATTTCTAYGGCCGCCTAGGAACCGAATGGCTTGCGAAACGCTATCCCATCGGAGCCTGCGAGGCTCACACCTCCAAATTGACCGAGTGAGCGATGAAATATGGCAAAGCGGTCGTCCTGGTCGTCGAAGACAGCGCGATTATTCGGATGAGTGCCGTCGATCTGGTACTCTCTGCGGGCTATGAAGCGCTTGAGGCATGCGATGCCGATGAAGCAATTCGCATCCTTGAGTCGCGAAACGACATCGACCTGGTTTTCACCGATGTTCAGATGCCCGGCACGATGGACGGCATCAAGCTATCCCATTATATCCGGGATCGGTGGCCACCTGTCAGGTTGATCGTTGCCTCCGGCGCGGCCATCCTCAAAGAGAGCGATCTCCCCACGGGAAGCAGGGCCTTCTCGAAACCCTATGACAACCACGCAATTACCGATGCGATGGCTCATCTGCTGTCGATCGGGAACACGACCGAGTTGGCAAGTTAAGGGTTTTTCGACAAGCTTCCAGGATGATCGGGACGTCGTCGACCGCCATCGTCTCGGTCAAGCGCTGAGGAACTGAACATTGACACAACCCGCAGCCGACAGGGTCCGCTTTCAATTTGTCACGCAATGTCCAAGGGATGRTGGCTGCGGCGTCTTCGTCTTGCAGATGCTGACGGGCAAACCCTACGACCAGATTGCCGGCATGATCGATTGGGGCGCTCAGACCAATCATTACACAACGTGGACAGAACTCTGCGGCGTCCTGACCGAGTTGGGCTGGCAGACCGGCGGATTACGCAAGGCAGAGAGCTGGGGCGATGTTTGCGGGGTAGCGGTCGTCCATGTCGAAGGAGACCACTTCATCCTCTATGACGCCGATAACGGCATCTTCTATGATCCGGGGCAACCCGACGGCCCCGATCTGCATAGCCGCCTCGTTCCTCTGAACTACCTTGCAGTGCAATCGCCAGAGAACGGTGTCTAAGTCCCAGGCCCTGAGCCTGGGATCCATACCCGTCCCGATGGTCCGCGCCGATAGCTCACTCGCGGTGACCACCGTTCCAGGCTCGCGGGTACGGAAAGGCGCAGCCGCCGAGCAGCGTACCGGCCCAAAATATGCAGATGACCGAACCATGTTTGCCTCCAGCCGGCTTGATGCCAGGCCAATCCGGGCGTAGTTCAGAGATAGCCACCCTCTCCCTCGACACCAATTTGAAACGACCCCATGGCGCACTCCCTCAACACAGCCCCATCGCCCGCCGGCGGCCCCAACCAGCCGAAACTTGATACGGACGACATCTGGCAGGCCCGCGTCGATCTTGCAGCCTGCTTCCGGATGGCGGCAAGGCTCGGCATGGAGGAAGGGATCTGCAACCATTTCTCGGCCGTCGTTCCCGGCTATGACGACCTGTTCATCGTCAACCCCTACGGCTACGCTTTCGCCGAACTGACGGCCTCGATGCTGTTGATCTGCGACTTTCACGGCAACGTCGTGTCGGGCAGCGGTCAGCCCGAGGCCACCGCTTTTTACATCCACGCCAGGATTCATAAAAACGTTCCCCGCGCCAAGGCGGCGTTCCACACCCATATGCCCTATGCCACCGCTCTTTCGATGACGGAGGGCGATCCCCTGATCTTTGCCGGGCAGACCGCCTTGAAATTCTATGGACGCACGGCCGTCGACCGCAACTATAACGGCCTGGCGCTCGACGCGCGCGAGGGCGATCGCATCGCGGCCGCGATCGGCGATGCCGACATCGTCTTCATGAAGCACCACGGCGTGATGGTCTGTGCACCTAATATCGCCGAGGCCTGGGACGACCTCTATTACCTCGAGCGCGCCTGCGAGGTGCAGACGCTCGCCCTGTCGACCGGACGCGAAGTCCTTGCCGTCGCGCCCGAGATCGCCGAAGCGGCGTATCGGCAAATGCGCGAGGGAGACCCGGAGTCGGCGCGGCTCCATCTGGAGTCCGTCAAGCGCGCACTCGATCGCAGCGAGCCCGAATACAAGCGCTGATCCGCAGACCGCGGTTTACGCGTGTGCCGGCCGCCAATGCGGATAGGTGACATAGGCGGTGAGCGCGCCCTCCTCGTGCGAGCGGATGGTCACCGCT